>NZ_JBAKFX010000071.1:0-15103 GCF_037577855.1 Dethiothermospora halolimnae
ATTGAAATCTAAATATTATTAATATATTATAATATATAAATATATAAATGTTTTACATATAATAAAAGGGATATATTCTTTTAAAAGAATATATCCCCTTATCTTTTCATTCTCAAATTTTTAAAGAAAGTTTTCATTATATTTGAACACTGCTCCTTTAATATTCCCTTTGTTACATCAACACTATGATTAAACTTAGGGTTATTGGTTATATCTATTATAGAACCACATGCCCCCATTTTAGGATCATCTGTGCCTATAACCAATCTTTTTATTCTTGAGTTAAGTATTGCCCCTGCACACATAGGGCATGGTTCAACGGTTACATATATTGTACAATCTATAAGTCTCCATCCATTTAAATTTTTACTAGCCTCTCTTATTGCTATTATCTCTCCATGGGTTGTGGGGTCCTTAGACTTTTCCCTTAGATTATAACCTCTACCTATTATTTTATTATCCTTTACAACCACTGCTCCTATTGGTACTTCATCTATATCATATGCTTTATATGCTTCATTTAATGCCATTTTCATAAAATACTTATCCATATTTTCACCCGCCAATTTTAATTTTGGGTATAAAAATGGCGCACCTAGGAGGATTCGAACCCCCGGCACGTGCCTTAGGAGGGCACTGCTCTATCCTACTGAGCTATAGGTGCGCATAAAGTTTATTTACTTAGACAACTATATATTATATATGATGAGCTATGGTTTGTCAAGTTAAAAGCTGGGACAAAGGTACAATCCCTTTGTCCCAGCTTTCAACTTGTTAATCAAATAATCCAAATATAGCATTTTTAAGTCCCACTACCATTGCTGCTATAAAATCAAATATCCTTTCAAATATATTCCTTTTTTCCACAGCTCTTTCTGCTATTAAATCAATTTTTTCTAATACTTTTCCATTTTTATATACTACCATTTCCCCTAACTTATCTCCCTTTTTAATTGGAGCTGTTATTTCTTCATCTACTATTTTTTCTACTTTAATTTCATCAGTTTTCTTAACTAGTTTAATAAAATCCTTTTTAGGATAGATATTTAAATCAGGATTTTCTCCCTTATCCACAGTAACCTTTGTTATATCATCTTTTGATACCATAACCTTATTTTTAAAGTTTTTCATGGCATATTCTAATAGTTCTTTACTAGTTTCCTTTCTTTGTTCCTTAGTTTTAGCTCCCATTTGTATCGCTATAACTCTAAAGGGTTTATCATTGTTGTTATCTGATATTTCCATGGTAGATATTAAACAGTTCCCAGCATCTCCAGTATAACCTGTTTTCAAACCATCAACTTTAGGAATTAAATCAAGAAGAGGATTTGTACTGGCTTTTCTAAAGTTTCTCTCTGGTATATTAAGTTCTTCTTTATTTGTTATATTAAGAATCTCTGGATGTTCTTTTAAAATATGGCGGGATAACTTAAATAGATCTTTAACACTCATACTATTTTGACCATTATCCTTAACTGGCATACCCGATGCATTTATAAAGTTTGCAGTATTAAGCCCTATTTCCTTGGCCTTTTGATTCATTATATTAGTAAATTCCCCTTCAGAACCTGCCACATGTTCAGCTATAGCAACACTGGCATCATTTCCTGATGGTATTAACATGCCTTCAATTAATGTCTTTAGTTTTACCTTCTCTCCTAACTTCAAATTAAAGGATGAACCCCCTACTTTAGTTGGTTCTTCTCCTATTGTAACCATATCTTCTAGACTTATATTACCAGCTTTTATATCATCCATTACAACTAAATAGGTCATAAGCTTTGTTAAACTGGCTATCTGAAGTGGCTTGTCCGTATTATGTTCATATATTATATCCCCTGTTTCAAAATCCCCTACAAGTACTGATTTTACATTATCTTCTAAATTACCATCTCCATAGGAAATAGAAGTAGCCATAAATATTATTAATATAACTGCTATCAAAGTTTTTTTCATCTGTTTACCTCCATTAAATTACTTTTATACCCATTCCCTTTATAGTTTATCATTTTTATCTTCTTTTTTAAATGTGAATTTTTTCAAATAGAAATAATATCTTCTTATATAACTAAAAGTCGACGTTTCACGTGAAACATCGACTTTTAGTTACTATTTATTCATAAATTCTTCTATATCATCAATTTCTTTTATTATATTTTTAGATAAATTTTCATAGCCATCCTCTGTAATTAATATATCATCTTCTATTCTTATTCCTATCCCCTCTTCTTCTATATAAAGACCCGGTTCTATTGTTATAACCATACCCGGTTTTAGTTCTGAGAACATTCCCAAATCATGTACATCTAGTCCCATTGGATGGGACACACTATGGAAGTAATATTCCCCTAGTTCTTCTTTCGTCTCAAGGAGACCTATTTTTTTACATTCTTCAAATAAAATTTTCTTAGTTATATCATCTAAGTCTAATATAGTGATACCGGGTTTTACCGCCTTTATTGTTTCTTTTTGAGCCTTTAATACTATATTATATATTTGTTTTTGTCTTTCTGTAAATTTCCCATTTACAGGAAATGTTCTACTAATATCACTGGCATAATGGTGATAATCTGCACCAACATCGAACAATATAAGGTCTCCATCTTTTATCTTACTATTATTAGCATCATAATGAAGGATAGTTGCATTTTTCCCTGATGCTGCTATGGGTAAAAATGAATGTTCAGTGGAGCCCATTCTTGCAGCAGTAAAATCAAAATATGATTGAAGTTCATACTCCATCATATTTGGTTTAGCATTTTTCATAAGTTCTTTTATTCCTTCTTTAGTAATATTAATCGCCTTCTTTATTTTTTCTATCTCTTCCCCTGTCTTAATAGCTCTAAGTTCCGAAACTTTATCCTTTATACTCTTTATATTTATATTGGAATGATTGTCTAATATATCCAATGCAAATTCTTCTTTGGCTTCTTTTAATATATATGGCTTATCATCCTTTAACCTTAAATTCTCTATAAACCTATCTTTATCCCATATATTAACGTCTAAATATATACTCTTTATATTATTGACATCTGTACTAAAACTAGTTGTTCCCCTTATATCCTCTATTCCTGATATTTCTTTTGCCTCTTTTTCATTTAAACTATCTGAAGTCCATCTGCTTTTGGTAGATTTAGGACTTTTTATAAAAAGAATTTCTTCTAATTTATTGTCTATTTTCTTCATAACAAATATGCTATATCCTTCATCTATCCCTGTGAAATAATAAAGATTGCTGTTAGGGTAATATTTTCTATCGGTCATTGAGTGATTGGAAAATAATACAACCATAGAATTATTTTCTAATCTCTGTGCTAGCTTTTCTCTATTTCTTATAAAAAATTCTTTACCCATTTTCCTAGTTATGTTGTTGTCTTCTATAGCTTGATTTTTCTTAATAGCTGCATTATAAGCTCCACTAAATCCTATGGATATAGTAATAAAAAATACTAATAAAAAAGTAAATTTTTTCTTCATTTTATCTCCCCCTATTATTTACAACATATGAACATTATAACATAACTTAGGTTTATATCCTATTGATAAGTAAAAAATTAGTAGATAATATCTACTAATTTTTATTATATATCCACTTATTAAACATCTCAGTTAAGTCCTCACCGGTAACCTCTTCACATACCCTCTTAAAATCTTCAGTTGTTGCTATTAAGAAGCTATATTTTTTAAAATACTTCTTAAGTATATTATATAGTGTATCTTCACCATATTTTTTCCCTATTTCATGGATAAAGATGGCTCCCTTATTATATGCTAAAGCACCATAATCGGTCCAATTTTTATATTCATTTAAAGGTTTTAACACCCTATCATCAGACAGAATTTCTTTTACACGGGTATATCCACTTTCAACATTATTTTTAAAGTATTTTTCCGATGCCTCTTTTCCATATTTTTCATCACAATATACCACTTCTGAATAGGATGTTATTGACTCATCTAGCCAAGCTTCATCTATCTCATCATTACCAACAACACTATACCACCATTGATGTCCCGTTTCATGGGCTATGACTATTTCTAAATATCCTTTTCTTGATTTATTGTAGTATTTATCACCTATAAATACTATACCTGGATATTCCATCCCCGATGGAAAACTAGTTTGAACCACAGAGTATTGGCCAAAGGGATATTTGCCAAAAGTATCATTAAAAATATCTATAGAATCTGAAGATATGTCTAATACTAGCTTATTTATCTCATTAGTGTTATCATCTAGTACATAGACTTTTACTAATGTTCCATCAACATCCCTTTCTAGTACCTTAAAGTGTTCACTGGCAACCCATGCAAAATCCCTCATTAGTCTAGACTCAATCTTCCAAATTTTTTTATTATCTTTTATCTCCTCAGATAATATATTTCCCGATGATGCTATAGTTATGTTCTTTGGAGTTTCTATACTAATGTCATAGTTACTTGTATCACTATAGAAAGGATCTCCTATACTATAGTAAGGATCCAGATTCCAGCCCTCATCATCATATACCGCTGCTATTGGATACCAGTTTCCAAAGTTAAATGTTTTATCTCCATATCCAAATCTATCCCTAGCAGGGGGAAGTTTTACAAAATATTCTAGATTTATCTCAACAATCTCCCCGGGCTTTAAACTTTCATCTAAAGGCACCTTAAGGATGGTATTTCCTTTCCCACTTATTGAATAATCTACATCAGTATTATTAACTTTAATATCTTTTATGTCCATATATCCCTCTTTAAATCCATCGGGATATGCAGAACTTATACCTCCAAATAAAGAGGGAGCCGTTTCTTTTCTTTTAAATGCATTTGGATAGAGATGAAAGTATACTTCATTTAAGTCTACATTTTCATTATTTACATACTTAACCATTTGCTTTCCCTTATAGCTTTTGTCCTGGGGATTGAATTTAACATCTATATTATATTTATTAAGTTTATCTAGTTTTAAGTTATTATAATCCTTTACTAAAACCGTATCATAATTTTTATCACTATAATTTATAGATACACTACTTTCATCTTTCTTGTCATCTTGTATTTTTATATCACTAGTATTTTCTTCAGTACCATTACATCCCATAAGTATTAGTGTAATAGACATAACTATAACTAATATTAAAGCTACTTTTTTGTTGTTTTTCATGACCCACTACCTTTCAAAATTTATTTTAATAGTTATAAACTATGGGACTGGTATTATCCAGTCCCCACATTATCTATTATTTATTCTCTATCTTCTCAATTCCTCCCATATAGGGTCTTAGTTCTTTAGGTATTATGACACTACCATCTTCAGTTTGGTTATTCTCAAGTATTGCAGCTACTGTTCTTCCAACTGCTAGAGCTGATCCATTTAGTGTATGAACATATTTGGGCTTTTTATCTTCACCCCTATATCTTATATTTGCCCTTCTTGCTTGGAAATCTTCAAAGTTACTACAAGATGATATCTCAACATATCTATTGTAACTTGGCATCCATACTTCTAAGTCATATGTTTTTGCTGATGAAAAGCCTAAATCCCCTGTGCATAATTCCACAACTCTATAAGGAAGTTCTAGTCTTTTAAGTACTTCTTCTGCATTATTTGTTAACTTTTCTAGCTCATCATAGGAATCCTCTGGTTTTACTAACTTTACAAGCTCTACCTTATCAAATTGATGATTTCTTATTAATCCTCTAGTATCCCTGCCTGCAGACCCTGCTTCTTGTCTAAAACAAGGGGTATAAGCTGTATAATATTTTGGAACTTCCCTAATATTTAAAATTTCGTCCCTATGAAGATTAGTTATAGGTACCTCTGCAGTTGGAACTAAGAAAAAATCCTTACTTGGTATATTAAACGCGTCTTCCTCAAATTTAGGAAGCTGTCCTGTTCCCGTCATACTATCCCTATTTACCATCAGAGGTGGTAATATTTCTGTATATCCTTCTTCATTAGTATGTATATCTAACATGAAATTTATAAGGGCTCTTTCAAGTTTTGCACCTAATCCTTTAAATAGGGAAAATCTTGCCCCTGCAATTTTTGATGCCCTTTCAAAGTCAAACATATTAAGTTCAGTTCCTATATCCCAATGGGGCTTTGCTTCAAATTCAAATTCTTTAGGCTCTCCATACTTTCTTATCTCCATATTATCTTCTTCATCATTTCCCACTTTAACCTCTGGATTTGGAATATTAGGTATTGTTAAAAGTATATTATTTAGTTCCCCTTCTATTTCTTTAACTTTGGGGTCCATATCCTTTATATCTTGAGATAATGTTTTCATCTCTTTTAATATATCTGATATATCCCTACCTTCTTTTTTTAACTTTGGTATTTCTTTAGAAACTGTATTCTGTTTAGCTTTCATGTTTTCAACTTCAACTAATAATTCCCTTCTTTTTTCGTCCAACTCTAATATTTTATCAATGTTAAAGTCTCCACCCCTTGTTGATAATAATTCTTTTATCTCTTCTGGGTTTGTTCTTATTTTTTTTATGTCTAACATTTTAACTCCTCCTTATATAGTATTATAAAAAACATAAAAATAAACCTTCATCCCTAAAAAAGGGACGAAGGTTTTCCGCGTTGCCACCCTAGTTAACCATAACGGTTCTCTCGTTGCACTATAACCTGTGCAAAGGGTTTTACCTTCAAGTAAAATGCTCCAGGACGGATTCAATAATATCCTTTATTAGTTTCCACCAACCACTAACTCTCTATAAAAGAATAATTATTTACTGCTTCCCATCGTAGCCTTTATCCTATATTTTAAAATGAATTATACCATATAATATAATTATTATCAAGAAAAATTATATTATTATATATACTTATATTATTTGTATATAAATATTTATTATGCCAATAATATTAATAAGATAAAATTTATTTTTTAGGGGGTCTTCACATGAGCAATTTAAATATATTGTCTCAATTAAGTGATATGAAAGAAGTGGACTATAGAAATACTTTAGCCCTTGCAAGTATCATAGAGTTACTGGTGGACAAGGGTATTATTAATAGAAATGATATTGCAATAAAGGCTAAAGAACTAGATAATATGTCCATTGATGATATAAAATTAAAACGGATGAGATAATAGGGATAGAATTTTTTTATCCCTTTATTTTTTTATCCTCATTTTTCTCTTCAACTTCTTCTGATTCTATTTTATTATCTTTTGTTTTCTCTAATTTGTTTTTACTTTTCTTATCTATATCATTTATTTCATCAATACTTTTGTTTATTTCATTACTTTTACTAGATATTTTACTGTCTAATGAATAAGCCTTTGCTTCTAACTGTGCTGCCTTTTCTAATTTTTCTTTACCTCCATTGCCTCTACTTAGGTCTAGCTTTGCTTCTGTTTTTAATATATTTGCTCCATTTTTTAGCCCTTTACTTACTTTGCTTAGATTAGCAATTTCACTATAATTTTGAGTTATACTAATCATATTATTCATTTTTATTTCGTCTATTTCTTCTTTAGTATACTCTTTTTTATTATGCTGTATATTTGTTTCTTTATGATTTTGTTTTTCTTTTATCTTCTCCATCTTTCTTTGGTGAATTAATTGATTTACTTGTTCAATTTGTTCCTGTAGGTTTTTTATTTCCTCTTGTTTTGATTTATAATTTCTATCACTTTCTTTAACTTTACTTATCCTTTCCTGTAATTGTATCTTTTGCTTTTCCAAAATATTAATGGCTCTATCCATAGGATTGGTTACTTTTACTGAAGTATTACTTTTTACAGAATTTATATTCATCTCTAATCTCCCCCTCTTTTCCTTTATATTCTATATATCGTCATATTAACCATATTTTAAAGGGGTTTTTGAAAAATTTTAATATAGAAAAAAGAGGGCAAATGCCCCCTTAGATAATCTTTCAAGTACATTGTCACTATCCCAGTAGTATAAGTGACCCTTTATTCTTCATTAGAAACATTATTTAATTGATTTAAAGCCTTTTCTAGCTGTTCAATATAGTTGCCATATTCTGCCCAGTTACCTTCCTGTGATGCTTCCTTGGCTTTATTAAATAAATCATTTGCCTTATCTATTATATCCTTAATATCTCCTTCTATCTTATCTGTATCCACCTCATCTACTATTCCATCATCATCTTTCCCTGTATCAACTGTTCCGAATAGTTTTGATAAAGCCGTATCTAAATTCTTTTCCATAACAATTTTATCATTATATGATACTATTACCCTTTTCACCTGGGGTAAACTATTTTCATTGGATGCCTTTAAATATATTGGTTCAACATAAAGCAATGAATTTTGAATTGGTATAACCAGTAGATTACCCCTCAATACATTTGAGCCTTTTTGGTCCCATAGTGATAATTGGGGTGATATCTCTGAATCTTGATCTATTTGAGATTCTATTAACATAGGCCCTGGTATATTTTTATTTTTAGGAAATTTATATAGTACCAAGTTGCCATAGTTTTCCTTATCGTTTCTAGCTACAAATAAAGCTGTCATATTATCTTTACCATCGGGAGTATATGGTATTGTTAATAAAAATTCTGCTTTTTCCTCTTCTGGTAACTTAAACATTACATAGTTTGGCTCTACCTTTTGAGTCTCTTCCATATACTTTTCATTAGCTATTGTCCAATAATCTTCCCTTGAGAAGAATACCTCTGGATTATCCATATGATATGCCCTATATATATCCGACTGTATATTAAATAATTCAGTAGGATATCTTACATGATTTTTTAACCCCTCTGGCATTTGATCCTTTGTTTTAAATAGATCACTAAATATTTTTGAATATGTTGACACAATAGGGTCCTTTTCATCAAAAACATAATAGTTTGCATCACCATTATATGCATCTATTACTACCTTAACTGAATTTCTTATATAATTAATACTAGTATCCTTATATGGCTCTGAGTATGGATATTTAGAGCTTAGGGTAAAACCATCCATAATCCAATAAAGTTTTCCGTTCTGTTGATTTAAAACTAAATATGGATCACCACTATAGTCTATAAATGGCGCTATCTTTCTTACCCTTTCCTTTATGTTTCTATATAATACTATCCTACTATCGGAGTTTATATTTCCCGATATAAGCAGTTTTAAGTCTCTTTGTTTTATTGCGAATAATAACTTATTTAATCCATCTAATTCTATTCCTGCACTGCCTTCATAAATAGTAGACTTGTTATTTGAGCCTTGGGGATAGTCAAATTCTTTTTCATCGGTATTTACTACTACAAAATCATTGGTCATTTCACCAAAATATATCTCCGGTCTATTTATTTTTAAGTTTGTATCGGTTGTTGGAGGTATATTTTTAACTAAAAGTTCCGGCTGCCCCTCTTCTGTAACAGAGTTAACTGGAGATAATGCTAAACCATATCCATGGGTATATTTAAGATGAAGATTTATCCAGTTTTTTGCCTGTTCATCAAGTCTTGTTTTATCTAATTCCCTAGCTGATAGAAAGACTTGGGTGTATTTGTCATTTATGTTGTATCTATCAACGTCTATATCATTGAAAGTATAATACTGTCTTATCCCTTGAAGCTGATAATAAACCTGTTTTGTAGGTCTATAATCATTTATTCTTATATTTTTTATTGTCTCTTCATTTTCAAGTAAATCTTCCTTAGTTAAATCTTGATTAACGGGAAAATCCCTTATTGTTACATCCTTTAATCCATAGGCTCTTTGTGTAAACTCTATATTATGCTTAAGGTATTTCTCTTCCTTCGATATTTGATCCGGTTTAACTATATAATTTTCAACAATAGAAGCTCCAATATTACCTAATATGGATATTGCTATAAGTAGTATAGGTCCAAAAAGTGCTAACTTTTTATTCTTCTTTAATACTCCAACCAAGAAGCCTATTCCAGAAACCACAGCAGCAACTGCCATTATTCTATATACCCAAAGAGTAACATGAATATCTGTATAACTTGCACCATGGACTTTTCCCCTTGTGGAATATAATAACTCGTATGAGTTAAAAATATTATTTACTGCTATTATTATAAATACTAAGAAACCAATAATAGCAACTTGGGTTAATATTTTGTTTAATAGTTTTTTATTAAATAATTTATTTATATCAAATTCCTTTTTATTAGTTAGTTCTTCAAAGTCAAATACATTGGAACCTTCTTTATTGGGCCTTCTTATTACAAATAGTAAAGCATAAAAAGCCACCGTTACTATTGCAAATATAAATAACAATAGTAATATTAAACTAATAACTTCCTTTAATAATGGTAATTTAAATATGTATAGTGATAGGTCATTATTAAATATAGGATCTTTGACATTAAAATCAGTTGAGTTTGTAAACTGTAGTATCTTAAACCATAAATTCCCCGCAAAGGATGTTGAGATAAAAAATGAGATAAATGCCGATACTATCCCTAAAATGACATTAAGTCTCTTTTCGCCCTTCTTTTCAGGTATTATATAGCTATCTTTATAATATTTTTTCTTAATAGCTATTAAATAAAATAATGTTAAAAAGAATATAATAAGAAATGATGGTATTCCTATCATAAGTTGTGTTCTTAATTTTGTTAAAAATGTTTTTGTATAGCCCAACTCACTAAACCACTTATAATCAGTTATAAAGTTTATTATTCCACTAAAAGAACTGATTACAAATATGATTATAAGTATGGCCACAATCATAAAGTATTTTCCTTTTCCCTTCAATATTACAACTCCTTTCATAAAAAAACGGTAGTATAACGTTTATTACATTATACTACCCAACTTCAATTTTTTCAATCATTATCCATTAAGTTTCATATCTCCATACTGAATATATCCTAGTTTTCTCATATATTCTGAAATCATTAATGTTATTATAGCAGGTAAAACAAAATGAAGAAGTATTATACCTAATATAGCTTCATTTCCCATAACTTCTATGGTTCCAAATTGACCAACTAATCCACTGGTTCCCATACCGGCGCCCATACTATTATTTTTCATCTCAAATACCTTTGTACCTATTGGTCCCAATATAGCCGATGCTATAATTGGAGGGAGCCATATCTTTATATTTTTAACTATGTTGGGAATCTGAAGCATTGATGTTCCTAACCCTTGGGATATGAGTCCTCCAATCTTATTTTCCCTATAGGATGACACTGCAAAACCTATCATTTGACATGCACACCCAATTGTAGCGGCCCCTGCTGCTAATCCATCAAGTCCAAGGGATATGGCTATGGCAGCACTACTTATAGGTAAAGTAAGCATTATGCCCATTGATACTGATATTATTATTCCCATTGGTACTGGGCTTAAATAGGTTGCACTATTTATTCCTTCACCTATATAATTCATCAGCAAGGTTATCCATGGGGCTATATAGTATCCTACAAATCCTCCAACGACTATTGTAATAGCAGGGACTAATACTATATCCACCTTTGTTTTTCCCTGTATAAGTTTTGATATTTCAGCCCCTATTAGGGATGCAATAAATGCCCCCACTGGTTCTCCTATATTAAGAAGTATTTCTTTACCGTCAAGTATAGCTGTCCCTGCACCTATTGCTCCTGTTATTGTAGATGCGAATATTCCCAAGGGAGATGCCCCCACACTATAGGCAACTGCTGCACCTATTGCTGGCCCCATCATTCTTTGGGCCACTAGTCCAAAGTTAACTAATATATCTAAGTTTACAAGTGTTCCTATTTGTTTTAGTATTAAACCTATAATTAGTGATGAAAATAGTCCCAAGGCCATACCGTTTAATACCTTTATAATATAATCTTTTATGGAAAATTTACTTTTCATATGTTTCCTCCTTGTATTTACTACTGTCTTGTCATCTATGGTAAAAAAATATTAATTGTTAGTTATTATTCACTAAATATCCCTTTTCCTTTAACTCATGTTTTATTTTTAAAAATATATCTTCTTTTGAAACTTCTATTGTATGAAGATGTATTCCACCTGTTAAAGACGATAGTGGTTCAGCCTTTTCATCTGTTAACTTTTCCATAAAATCTTTTATATCTATTCTTGAGCCTATCATAAGGGGACTTTTTATCTCTCCATATATGGGGTGCTCTACAATGACGTCTAATAATTTTCCTCCCATATCAATTATCGTTTTTAACTCATCTTCTATTTCTTTATATCCCTTATGTTTACAGACTATGGTTTTCACTAGTTTATCGTTATTTCTCCCCATAACCATATATCCCTGGGGTGTAGCTAGTATTTCTTCTCCTGAAGCCCTTAGTATGGCAATATCCTGAACTATAACCTGTCTACTTACATTAAAGATATCTGCTATATCTGTACCCTTTATAGGATTATCCCTTTCTTTTAATTTATTTAATATATTTTTTCTTCTCAATTTAGCCTCCATTTTTCACATCCTTTCTAAGCTAGTTTATTTTAATAAAATATCTTTAAACTCCACAAAATGGAGGTTCTATGACCTCTTCTTTAATTATATTCTACCACTGAATTTTATCTTTTACAAGATATTCTATAAAGTAAAATAACAATAAAGGAGCTAATAGAATAACCCCTTTATTGTTATATTTAATTTTTTATATTAATAATTTCGTCAACTAAATCCCTTTCTAATATGAAATGGGATTGGGTTATTCTTTTAATAGCCTTTTTATACCCTTCTCTACATTCTTCTATATCTATCGGTTTATTAGTTTTTAAATCCCAAGCCTTACTATTTTCATATATACCATCCTTTGACATAATAAATACCTTTTCATCATCTATAAAAGAACCCTTAGGCAAGTAATATTGGAATGCCACAAACCCTTCTTTTGTATTATTTAAATCCTGTCCAAAATATATTGATTTATAATCATCTATACCTAATAAATTTAATATGGTAGGCATATAATCAATCTCACTTCCTGCTATTGGATTTGTTTCTGATTTCCCTAAGTCAGGAATATTAATTATAAATGGAACATTCATAGACTCTCTGTAATTATATTCTCTGCCTAGAAAGTCTGTCATAATTTCATAATTGCCCTTTTCATCAGCATGTTTTCTTGGAAGTAATCCTTGATGATCTCCATATATAACTATTATAGATTTATCATATAAGCCTTGATCCTTTAAATCATCTATAAATTCACCTAATGCTTTATCTGAATATTTTATTGACTGAAGATAATTTCCAAATAAAGTGTCCTTATGTTTATCTAATAAATCAAGTTCCCTTTTATTTTCGGGTATCTCATAGGGATTATGACTTGTTAGTGATATCATAAATGCATAAAAGGGATTGTCCATTTCCTTTAATATTTCTATGGACTGTTTATAGAAGGATTCATCACTTAACCCAAGACCAATTTTTTCATCTAGGGTAAAATCTTCTAAACTAATATAATCCTCTACACCATAGGAAGGATATATGTTACTTCTATTCCAAAAATCAGCCTTATATCCATGAAACACTTTATTACTATATCCATTCTCCTTTAAAACATTATACATAGTGTAAAAATTGTTATCGATAAACTCTTTTGTAGTAGCATATTTAGTAGTTGGATATATGGAGTTATGACTTACAAAGTCAGCATCTGACGTATTTCCAGGTCCAACCTGTTGATAAAAATTATTAAAATAAATACTATTTTCTTTTATAAGTTTATTTAAGTTTGGGGTTATCTCTTGTCCATAATAACTCTTATTTATTACAAAGTTTTGTAAAGATTCAAATTGAATTGTTATTATATTTTTATTTTTCCCTATACCAAAATATTTCCTGTTCTCTATAGGTTTCTTTTCCTTAACAGTGTCAACAATAACCTCCTTGATATTCATTTTATCAAAGGCCTTTTCTTCTTCATTTGCAAATATTTCATATATATCCTTTACGTGATATGAATATACCCCATAATTGCTATATGCATGTATACTGTTCCCTGATACATAAACTGTAGTAAAAATAAATAATAATAACATTATTGCAACCACTGATTTATTTAAAAATCTTCCCTTTTTAGTAAACATCATTTTTTCACCCTTTTGCTTACTAAAGTAAACTATAAGGGGTACTATATCTAATAACATTATAAAGTGTATAGGTTTTAATATATAAAAAACACTATCGGATACAGCTGGCACAAGTCCCAGTAATGTAAGAGCTCTAGCCGAAGGTAAAAAGTTATAATGATTATAGTAAACTAAGTCTGCAAATAATATAGATGATACTATTATATGGACTATTAACATATGGATATATCTTCTTTTACTCTTTATAAGATTAACCAGCCCATAAACCACAATCAGGGGTGGTATAGTTGTAAACACTAATTTAAAAATATTATCCTGAACAGTAAATGTATATAATAAAATTGTTTTAACTAATGTCAATAAAAATAATATAGTTACATCCTTTATTGGACATGTTATTTTACTTTTTATATTTTTCATGGTTACACCTCTTTTCTATCTTCCACTATTATCCTCTGTCTAATTTAATATTATTCAATAATATTATGATCTTTACAATTAACATTCCCTTTACTTAAATTTTACCCTTGCTTAATATTATACACCATATTTCTTAATTTTTGTTTAATTTTAATCTTACTTTTTTGTAAGGAAAACCCTTAAGGTAGTTAATAGTTAATAGTTAATAGTTAATAGTTAATAAAATCAGCAAGCTGATTTTTCCGCCACCTGACGGGGCGGGGCTTGGCAAGCCAAGCTAGACTCCGAATGAATTCGGAGTTACAGGAGCTGTGGGATTACGAATCCCCCAGCAACATAATAACGAAACATCCGAATCAATTCGGAGTTACCAATGCCTTTGACTATTTAACTATTAACTAAACTGTCCTCCAAAATCTCTTACAAAAAACAAAATCTAAGAACCTAAAAAGCTTACAGCTATTGGCCAAAAAAATAAAAAAACAAAGTGGCCTACGGCCATCTTTGCACCTTATCTATTCTTTATTCTCTATTATTTATTCTTTGCATAAAAAAAATCTGGCAACGACCTACTCTCCCAGGCAGTTGCCCGCCAAGTACCATCGGCGCTGGAGGACTTTACTACTGTGTTCGGTATGGGAACAGGTGTGGCCCCTCCGCCATCGTCACCAAAT
>NZ_JBAKFX010000072.1:0-15037 GCF_037577855.1 Dethiothermospora halolimnae
TAGAAGAAGGAACAGAAATGATAATGCCTGGAGACAATGCAACATTTAATGTTGAATTAATCACACAAATAGCAATGGAAGATGGATTAAGATTTGCTATTCGTGAAGGTGGTAGAACAGTAGGAGCCGGAGTTGTTACTGAAATAATAGAGTAATGATAAAAAAAGACTAGGTCTCTTTCGGCCTAGTCTTTTTTAGGAAATACTGGAGTCTAATGTATTTTATATTGAGATATGGTAATAATATTTTAAAGTATTATATAGTGGATATTGTTGTCCAATTTTTTTATTGACATATTTTTTGTAATATGATAGTTTATATTAAGTGGTGTATTTATTATTGGGTTTTTTGCGCCCGAGTATAAATAATAATCGTATTAACATATAGATGTATATTGTCTTTAAGGTCTAGGAGGTGCGTATCGTGAGAACAAAGATAACGCTAGCATGTACAGAGTGCAAGCAGAGAAACTATGCAACAACTAAAAATAAAAGAAATAATCCTGACAGAATAGAAATGAAAAAATATTGCAGGTTCTGCAAAACTCACACTGTTCATAAAGAAACTAAATAATTAAATGTAAGGATGTGAATAGTATGGCAGCTCAAAGTGGTGCAAATAAGAGCGCTGGGAAGAGGTTAAGTAATTTTTTTAGAGGGGTTAAAGCTGAATTAAAAAAGGTAAGTTGGCCAAACAAAAAAGAACTTATAAATAACACCGGCATAGTAATAGCTATGTGTGTGTTAGTAGCTGCTATAGTTGGCTTATTCGATTCAGCGATTCAAGCTTTATTGAAAGTTATATTATAACAAAAATGATGATACAAAGGAGGGAAGGACCTGATACAAAGGTCCCCTAAATTATGGCAGATAGGTCTGATAAAGCCAAATGGTATGTAGTTCATACTTATTCAGGACATGAAAATAAGGTAAAAGTGAATATTGAGAAGCTAGTAGAAAATAGGGGTATGCAAGATGTTATTTTCGAGATAGCAGTTCCTACGGAAGAATATATAGAGAGCAAAGATGGAAAAAAGAAAGTGAAACAAAGAAAAGTATTTCCAGGGTATGTACTAGCTAATATGATAATGACTGATGAATCTTGGTACCTTATTAGAAATACTAGGGGAGTTACTGGATTTGTAGGTCCAGGCTCAAAACCTATTCCACTTACTGATGAAGAAGTTGAGGCTTTAGGTGTTCAAGAAGAATTACCTGATATTGATGTTAAGGTGAAAGATAATGTTAAGGTTATATCAGGACCTTTCGAAAGTTTTATTGGAACTGTTGAAAGTATAAACATGGAAAAAAGGAAGTTGAAGGCCTTTGTATCTATGTTTGGTAGAGAAACACTTGTAGAATTAGACTTTAATCAAATTGAAAGATTATAGCATTTGCTAATGAAGCCAATTGGGCTTTTTAGATAGATGTTTGAGCTTCAAGTGGGAGAGTTATTATTAACTCGACTAACCACAATTTAACAAGGAGGTGTAAGTAAAATGGCTAAAAAGGTTTCAGCTGTTGTAAAGTTACAAATTCCAGCGGGTAAAGCTACTCCTGCACCACCGGTAGGTACTGCTTTAGGACCACATGGTGTTAATATAATGGGATTTTGTAAAGAATTCAACGCTAAGACTGCAGATCAAGCTGGTATGATTATTCCAGTTGTTTTGACAGTTTATCAAGATAGATCTTTTACTTTTATTACAAAAACTCCTCCAGTTGCTGTGCTTTTAAAGAAAGCATTAGGATTAGATAAAGCTTCTGGAGAACCAAATAGAAATAAAGTTGCTACAATTTCTAAAGACAAAGTAAAAGAAATTGCAGAGGTAAAAATGCCTGACTTAAATGCAGCAAGTATCGAATCAGCTATGAGCATGGTTGCCGGTACAGCAAGAAGTATGGGTATAGTTGTAGAAGAGTAGGAGTAAGTGGGAGGTAAAAAACCGTTAATACCACAAAGGAGGTTTATAAAAATGGCAAAAAGAGGTAAGAACTATCAAGAGAGCTTAAAGCTAGTTGATAGAGAAAAACTATATGATCCAAATGAGGCTATTGAATTAGTTCAAAAAACTGCTAAGGCGAAGTTTGATGAAACAGTTGAACTTTCATTAAAGCTTGGAGTAGACCCAAGACATGCTGACCAACAGGTTAGAGGTGCAGTAGTTTTACCCCACGGTACAGGTAAAACAGTAAGAGTGTTGGTATTTGCTAAGGGAGATAAAGCTAAAGAAGCAGAAGCTGCAGGTGCAGATTATGTAGGTGCAGAAGAATACGTAGAGAAGATTCAAAAAGAAAATTGGTTTGATTTTGATATAGTTGTTGCTACACCAGACATGATGGGTGTTGTAGGAAGATTAGGTAGAGTTTTAGGACCAAAGGGATTAATGCCAAACCCAAAATCAGGAACAGTTACATTTGATGTTGAGAAGGCTGTTAATGATATTAAAGCAGGTAAGGTTGAGTATAGAGTTGATAAAACTAGTATAATCCACGTTGTAATAGGAAAGGCGTCTTTTGGAACTGAGAAGTTGACTGATAACTTTAATGCACTTATGGATGCTGTTATAAAAGCTAAACCAGCGGCGGCTAAGGGTAGATATCTAAGAAGTGTGGTTCTTTCAAGTACTATGGGACCAGGAATAAAATTAAATCCACAAAAACTTATGGATAAATAGAAAGTTTTTGTTGACAATAGACTATTTTATTGATAGAATATCAATGTTGCTAAATTGAATACGGTTTTAACCGTAGACAGTAGGTACCTAAAGGTTTAAATATCCTACCGAGGTTTTGTTTCATAACTATGTGAGTATAGTTATATTATAGAAAACAAAGGTCTCTCTGTGTCTACGGGGAGACCTTTTATAATGCACATAAAAGTGACTCCAATATAAGGAGGTGGAACTAAATGAGTTCAGCGGTAATAAAAAAGAAACAACAGATTGTTGAAGAAATAAAAGACAAAATTAATAACTCTCAGTCAGTGGTTCTTGTTGATTATAGAGGATTAAATGTTGAAGAAGTAACTGAACTTAGAAATAAGTATAGAGAGTCTGGTGTAGATTATAAAGTATATAAAAATACTTTAATGAGATTTGCTTTCAAAGATGCTGGACTAGAGGAATTCAATGAGTTTCTTACAGGTCCAAATGCCCTTGCTTTTGGAAATGAGGATGCTGTAGCACCGGCAAAGGTAACCCATGAATTTTCTAAAGAGCATGAAGCTTTAGAGATTAAAGCGGGTATTGTTGAAGGTAAAGTAGTAGCTCTAGATCAAGTGAAATCATTAGCTGAACTACCATCGAGAGAAGTTCTTATTGCTCAAGTACTTGGTGGTTTAAATGGTCCTATAAGTGGATTTGCTAATGTACTTCAAGGTAACATTAGAAACTTAGCTTATGCATTGAATGCTATAGTTGAGAAGAAACAAGCAGAAGCATAGAAAATAAAAAATAAAAATAAAAGATACGGAGGTAATTTAAAATGGCAAGTGAAAAAATTCAAAATTTAATGGAAGAAGTTAAAAATCTTACAGTATTAGAACTATCAGAATTAGTTAAAGAGTTAGAAGAAGAGTTTGGAGTAAGTGCTCAAGCTCCTGTAGCTATGGCGGCAGCTCCAGCAGCTGGCGCAGCAGGTGGCGCAGAAGAAAAAACTGAATTTGATGTTGTATTAAGCAATCCAGGAAACAGCAAAATCAAAGTAATAAAAGCTGTTAGAGAAATCACAGGATTAGGACTAAAAGATGCTAAAGCATTAGTTGATGGTGCTCCAAACCCAGTTAAAGAAGGAGTAGCTAAAGACGAAGCTGAAGAAATGAAAACTAAACTTGAAGATGCTGGAGCAACAGTAGAATTAAAATAATGATTATAAAAAGGGTTTCGATTAAGAAACCCTTTTTCATTATCTAATAATAAGTGTAATATTAATCGATTGATAACCCCAATTATCACTTGATTAATATTACACATAATAAAATCTTTGTTCTTGACAACTTTACTTTAGTATGATAACATTATTAGATGCATAATAGACGGAACTTGGCACGATTTTTGTATAAAAGATTCTGTTTATGGGAATATTAAAATATATGTGTTTGAATGAAAAAATTACCAAAAGTACAATATCGTTACTTTTGGATATTTTAGTTTTATAGTAAGGGGTGAATTATAATGGTGCATCCTGTTTCGAGTGGTAAACGGGTTAGAATGAGTTATTCTAGAATTAATGAAGTTATGGATTTACCGGACTTGATAGAGGTACAGAAAAAGTCCTATGAATGGTTTATGGAAGACGGGTTAAAAGAGGTATTTGAAGACATTTCACCTATTCAAGACTATACTGGAAATTTAATATTGGAATTTGTTGATTACTATGTTGCATCAGAACCAAAGTATGATGAAGAGGAATCAAAGGAGCGTGATGTTACATATTCGGCACCGTTAAAGGTGAAGGTAAGGCTTATTAATAAGGAAACAGGAGAAGTAAAAGAACAGGAAGTTTTCATGGGAGATTTCCCTTTGATGACTGAAAAAGGTACCTTTATTATAAATGGAGCTGAAAGGGTTATAGTCAGTCAGCTGGTAAGATCCCCTGGAGTGTATTATACTGAAAATATTGATAAAACTGGTAGAAGATTATACTCTGCAACCGTAATACCTAATAGAGGTGCGTGGTTAGAGTATGAAACTGACTCTAATAATATAGTCCATGTTAGAGTTGATAGAACCAGAAAATTACCTATAACTGTATTGCTTAGAGCCATGGGATATGGAACTAATGCTGAGATAATAGAGTTATTAGGTGAAAGTGAACAACTTCTTAAGAGTATTGAGAAAGATAATACAAAGACGGAAGAAGAGGGACTACTAGAGGTTTATAAAAGGTTAAGACCTGGAGAGCCCCCTACTGTTGATAGTGCTACGTCCTTACTTAATACCTTATTTTTTGATCATAAACGTTATGACTTAGCTAAGGTAGGTAGATACAAATTCAATAAAAAATTGGCTCTTAAAAATAGAATTCAAGATAGAGTGGCGGCAGAAAACATCATAGACCCTGAAACTGGAGAAATAATAGTTTCAGAGGGTGAAATGATTACAAAGGAAAAGGCATTAGAAATAGAAGCAACAGGGATAAACTCTGTAGATATAGCAAGTGGAGAAAATAATATAGCAAGGGTGATAGGGAATCATTTTATTGATGTAGAAGCTTTTAATCTACCATTTCCAAGTGATGAAGTAGGACTAAGGGAAAGGGTTTATTACCCTGTTATGAAAGAAATACTTGATGAATTTGATGATGAAGATGAAATAAAGTCTGCAATAAAAGATCGAATAAGAGAGTTACAACCTAAGCATATAGTGAAATCGGACATTATTGCTTCTATAAACTATGAGTTTAACCTATTCCACGCAGTTGGTGATACTGATGATATAGATCACCTTGGTAATAGAAGAATAAGATCTGTTGGAGAATTATTACAAAACCAATTTAGAATTGGTTTATCTAGGATGGAGAGAGTAGTTAGAGAAAGAATGACCATTCAAGATATTGATGTAATAACTCCCCAAGCTTTAATTAATATAAGACCTGTAGCGGCGGCTATTAAAGAGTTCTTTGGTAGCAGTCAATTGTCACAGTTTATGGACCAGACTAATCCACTTTCAGAGTTAACCCATAAGAGAAGAATGTCAGCATTAGGACCAGGTGGCCTTAGTAGAGATAGAGCTGGATTTGAAGTTAGGGACGTTCATCAATCCCATTACGGTAGAATGTGTCCTATAGAGACTCCAGAGGGGCCTAATATCGGACTTATTACATCCTTGGCTACCTATGCAAAAATAAATGAATACGGCTTTATAGAGGCTCCATTTAGAAAGATAGATAAGGAGCGAGGTGTGGTAACGGATCAAATAGATTACATGACTGCAGATGTGGAGGATTACTATATAGTTGCCCAATCTAATGAACCTATAGATGAAGAAGGAAGGTTTGTTAACAAGAAGGTTATAGCTAGAGGTAAATATGGAGCTATAGATGTTGTACCTAGCAAAGAAATAGATTATATGGATGTTTCTCCTAAGCAAATAGTATCAGTTGGTACATCTATGATTCCATTCTTAGAAAATGATGATGCTACTAGAGCTTTAATGGGTGCAAACATGCAGAAGCAAGCTGTACCTTTACTGAAGGCCGATGCCCCTGTTATAGGAACAGGTATGGAATATAAGGCGGCTAAAGACTCTGGGGTTATAGTGATTGCTAAAAATAGTGGTAAAGTTACAAGGGTTACTGCTGATGAAATAATGGTAAAACGTGATGATGATGGTCAGATAGATAAGTATAAACTACTTAAATTTAAACGCTCTAATCAAGGTACTTGTATTAATCAAAAACCTATAGTTGAAAATGGAGAACAGGTTAAAAAAGGACAGATAATAGCCGATGGTCCATCAACGGATAAAGGTGAGATAGCCCTTGGTAGAAACATGTTGATAGCATTTATGACATGGGAAGGATATAACTATGAGGATGCTATTTTAATAAGTGAAAAACTAGTAGTTGAAGACTCATTAACGTCTATTCATATAGAAGAATATGAAGCAGATGCAAGGGATACAAAACTTGGACCTGAAGAGATAACAAGGGATATACCTAACGTAGGAGAAGATTCCCTTAAGAATTTAGATGAGCGTGGAATAATAAGAATTGGTGCCGAGGTTAAATCAGGAGATATACTTGTTGGAAAAGTAACACCAAAGGGAGAAACAGAATTAACTGCTGAAGAGAGACTTCTTAGGGCTATTTTCGGTGAAAAGGCTAGAGAAGTTAGGGATACATCCCTTAGAGTTCCCCATGGTGAAACGGGTATTATTGTTGATGTTAAAGTATTTACAAGGGAAAATGGTGATGAGTTACCACCTGGAGTAAATCAGCTAGTAAGGGTATATATAGCAACTAAACGTAAAATAAACGTTGGAGATAAAATGTGTGGTAGACATGGTAACAAAGGGGTTATTTCAAGAATTCTTCCTGAAGAAGATATGCCATTTTTACCTGATGGAACTCCCCTTGAGGTAGTACTTAACCCTCTAGGTATACCATCACGTATGAATATAGGTCAGGTACTTGAAACCCACCTTGGTATGGCTGCAAAATCCCTTGATTGGATGGTGGCAACACCTGTATTTGATGGTGCCAATGAAGATGATATAAAAGAAGCACTTCAGAAAGCGGGCTTACCGGAGTCAGGTACTATACAGCTTAGAGATGGCAGAACAGGGGAAGAGTTTGATAGTCCTGTAACCGTTGGTTATATGTACATGTTAAAACTTCATCATCTTGTAGATGATAAGATACATGCTAGATCTACTGGACCATATTCTCTAGTTACACAGCAACCCCTTGGTGGTAAAGCTCAGTTTGGTGGACAGAGATTTGGTGAGATGGAGGTTTGGGCACTAGAGGCCTATGGTGCTTCCTATACACTACAAGAGATATTAACGGTTAAGTCTGATGACGTAGTTGGTCGTGTTAAGGCATATGAAGCCATAGTTAAAGGTGAAAACATACCAGAACCGGGAATACCAGAATCCTTTAAGGTATTAATTAAAGAATTACAAAGTTTATCGTTGGATATAAAGGTGTTATCCGATGATGATAATGAAATAGAGATAAAAGAATCTGATGATGATGAAATTGGAAACTTAGATATAGAGCTAGATGATTCTAAAGATGAAGATAATTAGAAAAATAGTAAGTAAATCAAAAATTACTTATGGAAGGGAGAGAGAGCCCCTTGTTTGAATTTAATAACTTCGATGCAATAAGAATAGGGTTGGCTTCTCCTGAAAAAATTAGACGATGGTCTAAGGGAGAAGTCAAAAAGCCAGAAACAATTAACTATAGGACATTAAAGCCAGAAAAAGAAGGGCTTTTTTGTGAAAAAATATTTGGCCCCACAAAGGATTGGGAATGTCATTGTGGTAAATATAAGAGGGTAAGATATAAAGGTGTTGTTTGTGATAGATGTGGAGTTGAAGTAACAAAATCTAAGGTAAGAAGGGAAAGGATGGGACATATAGAGCTTGCTGCTCCTGTTTCCCATATATGGTATTTCAAAGGAATACCTAGTAGAATGGGACTTATATTAGATATGTCTCCAAGATCTTTAGAGAAAGTACTTTATTTTGCTTCATATATAGTTATAGATCCAGGTGAAACTCCTTTGTCCGAGAAGCAGCTGTTAAGCGAAAGAGA
Organism: Dethiothermospora halolimnae; assembly: GCF_037577855.1. Classification (NCBI taxonomy): domain Bacteria; kingdom Bacillati; phylum Bacillota; class Tissierellia; order Tissierellales; family Thermohalobacteraceae; genus Dethiothermospora; species Dethiothermospora halolimnae. The sequence continues at coordinate 8,265 of NZ_JBAKFX010000072.1, forward strand.
ATATAGAGATGCCATTGATAAGTATGGTAGAAAATTCAAAGCTGGTATGGGTGCTGAATCGGTAAAGGAAGTTTTAGGTAATATTGATTTAGAAAAAGAAGCTAAAGAACTAAGGATGGCTTTAAAAGAAACATCTGGTCAAAAGAAAGTTAGGATAATAAGAAGATTAGAAGTAATAGAGGCATTTAGGAGATCTGGAAATAATCCAGAATGGATGATACTAGATGTAATCCCTATAATTCCTCCTGACTTAAGACCTATGGTACAACTTGATGGGGGAAGATTTGCTACTTCTGACTTAAATGACCTATATAGAAGGGTTATAAATAGAAATAATAGATTAAAGAGACTATTAGATTTAGGTGCCCCTGACATAATCGTTAGAAACGAGAAAAGAATGTTACAGGAAGCGGTAGATGCACTAATAGATAATGGTAGAAGAGGAAGGCCAGTTACTGGTCCTGGAAATAGACCTCTAAAATCCCTTTCAGATATGCTAAAGGGTAAGCAAGGTAGATTTAGACAGAACCTACTTGGAAAAAGGGTTGACTATTCTGGACGTTCAGTTATAGTTGTTGGACCGGAGCTTAAGTTTTATCAGTGTGGTCTTCCAAAGAAAATGGCCCTTGAATTATTTAAGCCATTTGTAATGAGAAGACTAGTAAATGAAGGTCATGCCCATAATATTAAGAGTGCTAAAAGGAAAGTAGAGAGGGTTGATCCTGTTGTTTGGGATGTACTAGAAGAAGTTATAAAAGAACATCCGGTTTTATTAAACCGTGCGCCAACTCTTCATAGACTTGGTATTCAGGCCTTTGAACCTGTTTTAGTGGAAGGTAAAGCTATTAAGTTACATCCCCTTGTTTGTACAGCTTATAATGCTGACTTTGACGGTGACCAAATGGCGGTTCACGTTCCATTATCAGCTGAAGCTCAGGCAGAGGCCAGATTCTTGATGCTTTCTGTTAATAACATTTTGGCACCAAAGGATGGAAAGCCAGTAACAACTCCTACTCAGGATATGGTATTAGGTGCTTATTACTTAACGATAGATGTAGAGGGTGAAAAGGGTGAAGGCAAGGTATTTAAAGACTTTGATGAACTAATGCTTGCCTATTACAATAAAGAAGTTGAGTTACATGCAAAGGTAAAACTAAGAATTAAATTAGATGGAGATAAGAGGGGTAAGTTAGTTGAAAGTACTGTTGGTAGATTTATATTTAACGAACATATACCTCAAGATCTTGGCTTTGTAGATAGAAGTAAAGATAAGTATTCTTTAGAAATTGATACACTAGTTGATAAAAAGATGCTTGGTAAGATAATAGAGAAATGTTTTAGAAAGCATGGTAATACAATAACTTCTATAGTATTAGACCATATGAAAGATATGGGATATCATTATTCTACTATTGGGGCTATTACAATAAGTGTTGCAGATATAGTGGTTCCCGACGAGAAACCACAATTATTATCAGAAGCTGAACAGTCAGTTGATAAATATGAAAAGGCATACAGAAGAGGTCTTATATCAGATGAAGAGAGATATGAGAAAGTATTAGAGGTATGGAATAAAACAACTGAAAATGTAACAGCTGCCCTTATGGATAATCTAGATAGACTAAATAATATATTTATCATGTCCCATTCAGGAGCTAGAGGTAGTAGAAACCAGATAAAACAGTTAGGTGGTATGAGGGGTCTTATGGCCAATGCCTCAGGTAGAACCGTTGAACAGCCTATAAAATCTAACTTTAGAGAAGGTTTAACAGTACTAGAATTCTTTATATCTACCCATGGTTCTAGAAAGGGTAATGCCGATACTGCATTAAGAACTGCCGACTCAGGGTATTTAACAAGAAGACTTGTTGATGTAAGTCAAGATGTTATTATAAGAGAAGGTGACTGTGGAACTGACCATGGTATAGTTGCTAAGGCATTTAAAGATGGTAAAGAAGAAATAGAAAATCTATGGGATAGAATAGAAGGGCGATATAGTTTTGATGATATATTCCACCCAGAAACTAATGAATTAATAGTTGGTGCTGGAGAATTAATAACAGAAGATATTGCTGATAAAATAATTGAAGCTGGAATAGAAGAAGTTAATGTAAGGTCAGTATTAACTTGTAGGACTAGACATGGTATTTGTAAGAAATGCTATGGTAGAAACCTTGCTACTGGAAAGCCAGTGGATGTTGGGGAATCAGTTGGTATAATTGCAGCCCAGTCTATAGGTGAACCCGGTACTCAGCTTACAATGAGAACTTTCCATACAGGTGGTATAGCCGGATCTGATATTACTCAAGGTTTACCGAGGGTAGAGGAGTTATTTGAGGCTAGAAAACCAAAAGGTTTGGCTATTATAGCTGAAATACCAGGTTCAATATCGATAAAAGAAACTAAAAGAAAGAAAGAAGTTATCGTAACCGGAGACGATGGAGAGTCTAAGTCCTATACTATACCCTATGGTTCAAGACTTAAAGTTAGAGAAGGGGATATTATAGAAGCTGGAGATGAAATTACAGAAGGGTCAGTAAATCCCCATGATATCTTAAAGATAAAAGGAATCGGTGGAGTTCAATCATATCTTGTAAAAGAAGTTCAGAGGGTTTATAGAATGCAAGGTGTTGATATAAATGATAAACATATAGAAGTTGTAGTAAGACAGATGATGAGTAAAGTAAAAGTAGAAGATGCTGGAGACACTGATTTATTACCAGGAAGTTTAGTTAATATATTTGAGTTTGAAGAAGCCAACCAAAAAGTTGAAAGTATAGGTGGAGAACCTGGAGTAGGGAGGCGAGTACTACTTGGTATTACTAAGGCATCTCTTGCTACAGAATCCTTCTTATCTGCTGCTTCATTCCAGGAAACAACGAGGGTTCTTACAGAGGCAGCTATAAAGGGTAAGGAAGATAATTTAATAGGACTTAAAGAAAATGTAATAATAGGTAAACTTATTCCTGCAGGTACAGGGATGCGAAAGTATAAAAACGTTGCAATAAACACTCCAGAACCTGTACAAAAACAGGAGTTAGAAGTTTAACATATAAATTGTTGACAGCTTACTAATCTGATGTTAAAATATATGAGTGTGTAAATTTGGATGGTTGACTCTTTTATATACTAGAAGGTTATGCGTAGGTGCATAATCTTCTAGATATTCAAAAAAGGAGGAAACTTAATTGTTATCTCAATTGAAAGATAAAAAAAAGATGGTAGGTACAAAACAGGCTAAAAAAGCAGTAGTTAATGGTAACGCGGAAATTGTTTTTATAGCAAAGGATGCCGATACACATATAGTTAATTTTTTAGTTGATCTGTGTAATAAGGAATCTGTAAAAATAGTTTACGTAAATACAATGAAAGAATTAGGAAAGGCCTGTGGCATTGATGTTGGAGCAGCATCGGCTGTTCTATTGAAATAGTAGAAATTTGGAAGGAGGTGCCTAGATGCCAACGATTAATCAATTAGTTAGAAAAAGCAGAAAAACAACTTCAAAGAAGACTAAATCCCCACACTTGAATGTTACTTTTAACTCTTTAAAAAAGAAGTCTGTAAAAGTTAACTCACCACAAAAAAGAGGGGTTTGTACAGCTGTTAAGACAATAACACCTAAAAAGCCTAACTCTGCCTTAAGAAAGGTTGCCAGAGTAAGACTTACTAATGGATCTGAGGTTACTGCATATATTCCAGGTATAGGTCATAACCTACAAGAGCATAGTGTTGTTCTTATAAGAGGAGGTAGAGTTAAAGACTTACCAGGAGTTAGATACCATATAGTTAGAGGAACATTAGATACTGCAGGTGTTGAAGACAGAATGCAGTCAAGATCAAAGTACGGTACAAAAAGACCTAAGAAGTAAATTGTCGATAAGCGAAAAAATGCGGTGACATACCCCTTGATATATATATGATAGGGTATATTTCACGAGGAGCATTTTAGAGCACGACGACATACTAATTGTCGAGTACCCATGAATTAATCTTAGATTATTAAGGAGGGAAGTAAGGTGCCAAGAAAAGGGAATATACCTAAAAGAAAAGTACAAGAGGATCCTATCTACAGAGATGTGGTAGTGACAAAATTAATAAATAATATAATGTTAGATGGTAGAAGAGGTGCTGCACAAAGAATAGTGTACGGAGCCTTTGAAGATATAAAAGAGAAAACTGGAGAAGATCCACTAGAGGTTTTCTATAAGGCAATGGATAACATTATGCCAGTTTTAGAGGTAAAAGCAAGACGTGTTGGTGGTTCAACATATCAAGTTCCAGTTGAAGTTAGACCTGATAGAAGACAAACATTAGGACTAAGACATTTAGTAACTTTCGCTCGTAAAAGAGGAGAAAGAACTATGAAAGATAGAGTAGCTAAGGAAATAATGGATGCTGCTAATAACACTGGTGCAAGTGTTAAAAAGAGAGAAGATATGCACAAGATGGCAGAAGCTAATAAAGCATTTGCTCATTACAGATGGTAATCACTGTCTTTATAAAAAAATGTTTAATTTTCTAATAGTTGGGAACTATAATAATTAGACTAAATTCAGCAGCAGAAAGGAGGAGTATTGTGCCTAGAAAAATATCGTTAAAAAAGACGCGTAATATAGGTATAATGGCTCATATAGATGCAGGTAAAACAACAGCCACTGAAAGAATTTTGTTTTACTCAGGTAAAACACATAAAATAGGTGAAACCCATGAAGGGGCTTCACAAATGGACTGGATGGAACAGGAGCAGGAAAGAGGTATAACAATAACTTCTGCTGCTACGACTACGTTCTGGAGAGATCACAGGATTAATATTATTGATACACCAGGCCATGTTGACTTCACAGTAGAGGTTGAAAGATCACTTCGTGTATTAGATGGATCAGTAGCAATATTTGATGCGAAAAGTGGTGTTGAACCTCAATCAGAAAATGTTTGGCGTCAAGCCGATAAATACGGAGTTCCAAGAATCTGTTTTGTAAATAAGATGGATAAAATGGGAGCAGACTTTTATTTCTCAGTTAAAACCATGCATGAAAGACTAAAGGCTAATGCAATACCAGTTCAACTTCCTATAGGAGCGGAGGATGACTTTATTGGTATTGTTGACTTAGTAAACATGAATGCTAGAATTTACAAAGATGACCTTGGACAAGAGATTGAAACAACTGAAATACCAGATGAATTAAAAGACAAGGCAGAGGAATATAGAGAGCAATTAGTAGAGGCTGTAGCTGAGCAAGATGAAGAGTTAATGATGAAGTATCTTGAAGGCGAAGAAATAACTACTGAGGAGCTAATGGAAGGGATAAGAAAAGCAACTATAGCTAATGAAATATTCCCAGTGTTCTGTGGTTCAGCTTACAAGAACAAGGGAGTTCAAATGCTAATAGATGCGGTAGTTGATTATCTACCTTCACCACTTGATGTTCCTGCTATAAAAGGTGTATTACCTGATAGCGAAGAGGAAGCTTCAAGAAAATCAGGAGATGACGAGCCATTCTCAGCATTAGCATTTAAGATTATGACTGACCCATATGTTGGTAAACTTGCTTTTTTTAGAGTTTACTCAGGAGTTATGGAATCAGGATCATATGTACTAAACTCAACTAAAAACAAAAAAGAAAGAGTCGGCCGTATTCTTCAGATGCATGCTAACACAAGGGAAGAAATAAATGAAGTATATGCAGGAGACATAGCTGCAGCAGTAGGATTTAAAGATACAAGTACTGGAGATACTTTATGTGATTTAGATAATCCAATTATTCTTGAATCAATGGAATTCCCAGAACCAGTTATATCTGTTGCTATCGAGCCTAAAACAAAGGCTGGTCAAGAAAAAATGAGTGTTGCCCTTGCAAAACTTGCAGAAGAGGATCCAACATTCAGAACATATACAGATGAAGAAACTGGTCAGACAATTATCTCAGGAATGGGTGAACTTCACCTTGAAATAATTGTTGATAGACTTTTAAGAGAATTTAAAGTTGAAGCTAATGTTGGTAATCCACAGGTTGCATATAAAGAGACAATTACAGCAAAAGCTGATGTTGATTCTAAATATGCTAAGCAATCGGGTGGACGTGGACAATACGGACACTGTAAGATTATTATGGAGCCACAAGAACATGGCGACGGCTATGAGTTTGTAAATAAAATTACAGGGGGAGCTATTCCTAAGGAATATATCCCAGCAGTTGATCAAGGTATTCAAGAAGCATCAGAAACTGGTGTTTTAGGAGGATTCCCTGTTATAGACTTTAAAGTAACACTATATGATGGTTCATACCATGATGTTGACTCTAATGAGATGGCATTTAAAATAGCTGGTTCCATGGGCTTTAAGAAGGCCATGCAACAAGCTAAACCAGTAATCTTAGAGCCATATATGAAGGTAGAAGTATTAGTTCCTGAAGAGTATATGGGAGATGTAATGGGAGATGTTAACTCAAGAAGAGGTAGAATAGAAAACTTTGAAGAAAGAAATGGTGTTAAGGTAGTTAATGCTTTTGTACCATTATCAGAAATGTTTGGTTATGCTACAGACCTTCGTTCAAATACACAGGGTCGTGGAAACTATTCAATGGAATTTGATCACTATGAACCAGTTCCAAAGAATATAGCCGAAGATATTGTAGGAAAGTAATTAAAAAGTATAAATATTAAGGAGGAATAAAGATGGGTAAAGCAAAATTTGAAAGAAATAAACCACACGTTAACATAGGAACAATAGGACACGTTGACCATGGTAAAACAACATTAACAGCAGCAATAA
>NZ_JBAKFX010000073.1:0-14653 GCF_037577855.1 Dethiothermospora halolimnae
TGAAAAAATTTTGAGAAATGTGTGTGAATAAATATAACGTGTATATAATGCTTCTTTCCTTTCCCCTTGCGATTTTTAAAAAAGAAAATAAAAAATGATAAAAAAGAAAAGAAAAAAGAATTATTTTGATTAATATACTATATGCTTATCTAAGTAAAATATTCAAAAATTCTCTTTTAAATATATTTTATTTATCTACAATATATAAATGCTACATTATTATAAAACCAATAAAAAAGTTTAGTAATTTAAAAAGTTTAAAAACTAAAAAAGGTTGAAAAATAAACATTTTTAAGCCATACTAAGAGTATAAAAAATATTTTAAAAAGGTAGTTATAGAACATAATTTTGTTATAAAAATCTTAAAAATATCTAAAATATAATATAGATAAAAAACAAAAGAAATTATGTTCTATAAAAATTAAAAGGAGGTTGAAAGTTATGAAAAAGTTAGCATTAACAAGTATATTAGTATTCTTAATAGTAATTTTAGGAGCAGGAAACAGCATATATGCAGAGGAAAAACAAGCAGATATAAAAATCTTTATAGATAATCAGGAGCTTAAGATTTCTGATGAATATGGAGAACCGTTTATCAATTCAGATTCAAGAACCCTTGTTCCAGCTAGAGCAGTTGTAGAGGGTTTAGGTAAAAAAGTAGATTGGAATGGTGCTAAACAGCAAGTTATTATAGAGGGGGAACACAAACTAATTATTGGAAGCAATATTATTACAAGTCCAAGCTCTATAACTAATATGGATACTCCAGCAATTCTAAAAGATGGAAGAACTTATTTACCTTTAAGATTTATTTCTGAAATTTTCGATTATGAAGTAAAATACAGCTTTAAAGGTTATCACAAAATAGATATTTTTAGAAATCTTGAAGCTCCAGAAATTAAAGAGGATAAAACTTCCTCAAGTAAATCGATTCCATTTGATAAAGATGAAGAGTTAAAAGATTATTTCTCCAAATTCTCCAAAACTAAAAAATATGGAAGGGAAAAATATTGGATAAAAAATGGGGAAATTTCCTTTGACGATAAAGGGACATTAGGACCTGCGGGTGCTATAATGTACTTCTATTTTCCTAAATCTGAATACTATGATCTAACTATAAGAAACTTTAAAAGAGAAAATAAGCAAGTAGTAAAAAAATTGCTAGAATATTCTTCTAATAAAACAACTGCTAGTGAAATATTTAGAAGACTAGATAATGGTTTTAATGGTGATGGTAAATTGGCTATAACAAACGAATGGCTAACTCACGGAGATTACAAATATATATTTTACAAACAAAATATAGGAGTACAGGTAAAGATAAAAAAGGCAGTTAATTAAAAAAACTGTCTTTTTTATTATTAAAATTACATAAAAAATGAAAGGAGGACAATTTTATGAAAAAATTATTATTAGCAATTAGTTTAATATTTATTATTACAAGCACAAACATATATGCAGATAACTTTAACAATGGTGAATTCGACCCTAAAGATGGTTTAGTTTTAGAAAACGGAGATGTTATGCCAATTAAACAAACCTTTCCAGAACCTTATACTGGGAAAAATCATGAATGGAATTTGTTTGAGATTACAGATGGAGATACACTCTTTCTAAAATTAATGGATAGAGAAGTCTACATGAGAAATGGACAGCATATGTATACAACTACAAACAACAAAGGTGATTATACAAATTATTCTTTAATAAAAAAACCAGAAAATTTTTACGATATGTTAGATGTTTACATGAATACATATAATCACACGGGAGGAAGTTATATACATAGTTTAAAAAGAAAATATCCTTTAAAGTATCCTAAAGATAGTAGGGTTAAAAAAGGTTATGTAAATAAACCTAATTGGAATTATAAAGATACAACTGGAGATCTTTATAATTTAATTATAGACAATAAAGCAAATTCTAAAAAACAATTTTGGGGCAATGGCAGTATAGCAGGGAACTGGAGATACAGTATGTCTTATTTAGGGCAAACACAAGGAAATACTTATTTTACCAGAGATGTTGGAAAAGGTGCTTACTCAATTAGAAATAGCATAATTGCTGAACCTTGGAAATTAGGTAGATTTGGTATTGTGGAAGGTGCTTTTAATAAAAGGTTTAAGAAAGAATTTGAGCAAACAGGCAAAGTGGGGGAAAAATGGCAATTATGGTATTTTACATTTAAAGCTTTTAATAATAATCTAGAAAACGTTATGCAACAAAAATGTAGATTAAAAGGGTTAAATCCAACATTACAAAACCAAACAAAAATGTTTTTTAAATATTTTAGCGTTATATCTATTCCTTCTTACAATAGCTATGGCAAGGCGTTCGAAATACATTACAATGGAAAATATTATAGTGGCATACAAACACCACGTTTTACTTCTTTAAAAAATCTGAGAATAGCAAGCAAAGATTACCCTATTGGAAATTATAACACTGTAGAAATTATAGACAAAGAAACAGGGAAGAAATTAAATCCAAAGAAGGATGTTCTAAAAGCAGGGCAGAAAATAACACAAAAATTTCTTGTAGGCTTTGAGAATAGCCAAGGTGAAGAAGGAACATACAATAAAGGGATTAAGATTAATAACTATATTTTCTACAATGATAACAGAGATTATTCCCACGCAGATGGGTTTAATCCTCTTCTAGAAAGTAAAAATCATTCTAGAACAAGCTTAAAAAGAGTATCAAAAGAGGGCTTTAGAGTTGCTGGCGATAGTTTGGATTTAGATAATCCTGAAAATATAGCTATTTATAAGATAGATTATACTATTCCAGAATATACAAAAGAAGGACAACCATTAAAGCAAATAACATTTACAGGACAGCTCCCCTATCAAAAAAATTATTATAGAAGTACGGATCAAACTAAAAATGATAACCAGAAGAAAGAAGATGATGAAAGTAGTATAACCTTTCAAGTACAGCCTAAAAACCCGAGCGATTTAATTATTTCTGAATTTAAATTATTAGATAAGGAAGGCAATATAATAACAAAAGAACAGGGAGTAGAGAGAAATAAATTTTATAAAGCCTATGTTAAAATTAAAAATGTAGGAAAAAAACCTACTAATAATGTAATCAATTCAGGATTAGTTAATAATATAAAAGCACAGTATTTTGGAGTGGCAAGAGATAATACAATAGGAGATATTATAAATTCTGAAACACCTAAAATATTACAGCCACAGGAAGAAGCTGAGTATGTAATAGATATTCACATTCCATTAGAATTAAAAAAATCAAAATTGATACTTACTTCATTTGTTCCTAGTATATATGATGGTATAGATAATGTATATATAAAAAGGGATGATGTTAGGAGATTAGAGTACCCTATAAATGGTAGGGACAATCTAGCTATAACAGAACTTAAATTATATAGTACCAGTGGGGAGTTATTTAATACTAAAAATCCTGACAGTTCATCTTACTTTTTTAAACCTACTAATTCTTATCCAGAAGTGACAGGTTATGATGTATATATTAAAATGGAAAAGACAGATGGAGTAAAAGAAATAGTAAATCCAGAAGTTAATTTATATATTAAAAGGACAGATGGTAGCATTGAAACTAAAACTTTAACAGTACCAATAACGTTAAATAAAAATAATAGAGTAGCTGAACATTGGTTAAGAGGGCTAAAGGGAGTAGATTTCAAATTTGATTTATTAGCTCAAGTCCCTAAAAAATATAAAGAAATGGGCTTAAATGATTATGAAGATGATGATTCAATCTTAAAAATATATAAATGTGTATTTAATCTAGTTTTACGTTCTTTTGAAGTAAATCCTCCTAATATAAAATTGGCAGAAGATGAATATTCTAAAGAACAAAGCTTTGGTTATACAGCAGAAGCTTATATGGATAGTAATTTTACTAATTTACAAAACATTGATAATGTTAAACTTATTGTTCTAGTGGATGGCAAAGCAGTTAGAATTAATAATAATAAAAAGTTTGACCTTATTAATTTTAATAAATCTGGAAGCACGGTTAGAATAAATGGAACAATTGATAAGAGGTATGTTAGAGAAGGTAATCATTCTGTTCAAGCAGTTTTAAATGCAGATAAACAGTATATTGAAACAAAATATGAAACAGATGGAAATGATAAGAATGGAGGTCCTAGTGGATTTAGGACTTTACCTTACAAAGACAATTGGAAAGGTGATAACTTTAAAGTAATAAAACATAAGCCTGACAGAGAACAAGAATTTGAATGTGAATACATCAGAAAGAGGATAAATTGGGGTCCAGTTACATTTTATTATCATAAAGGTGTAGGAGGAGTTCAACATTCCAAAACTGTTCAAACAGAGAATGGTTCAAAGACGATTAAATGGTGCGATCCTTATGCCGAAGATGTTATAGTTCACGGTAATGATGAATATGATAAAAGTTTCTATGAAACATTTGAAGCTAGAATAATGTTTGCTTCTCCTTCAACAAATAAAAGATATATAGATATAACAGGTCGAAAAGGAAAAGTTATAGCAGGACAATGGTTTGACTTCTATATAGAAACAGAATACTATACTAATAGAGATAATATGCCACCACCATCCCCACATGGAGGAGTTTGTGGTAATGTTATAACAAGAAGTCCAGGTTATGTTAGAGTACCAAGTTCTCCACCTTCCATGGAAGATTATAGTGTAAAAGGGGCAGGGCTTAATATAGAGAAACATTATGCTAGACCATATTATAGAAAAGGTTCTTCTTCACATCAAATAAAAAGATTTAGACCCAAATTTCATTATGATGATTTTGGAGAAACAAGAAAAAGAATTTATACAGATGAAAGAGCAGTAAATAATACAATTAGAATAATGTATGAAACAGAAGAATTTAAAGGATATGTTTATGATAGAGATGAACACCCTCAAGGAGACGATGCTTACTTACAATCTTGTGGAACTGGTACTATAGAAATAGTAGATCCTTTACCAATTAAAAGCCAGATAATTAATAATTAAATATAGTATAATGGATATAGGATAAATAAATTGTCCTATATCTTTTTTAGAATATATTTAAATTTATTTTAATAAAAAATTAAGATCTTCACTCCTTAAATGCTATCTTTAGTATGTAGACCTTTGGGTAGCATTTATATAGTCTTAAAGTAAAAGATTTCAAAGGGGAGGAGATTTTTTATGTTGAGACAAATTGATTTAAATTTACCAGAGGGCTATTTTAGAACAGAAGTAGTGAATTTTCAAAGGGGAGATGCTGATAGTTTATTTAACATATATAAAAGCTGGAGAATTTTATGTAATGAATTAGATGAGATGAATGCAAGAAAAGTTAATTTACCAGAGGGGTTGTCTGAATCAGCATTTTGTTTAGCTAAAAATATGGTGAGAATAGTAAGAAATATTCAGGGAGCGAATACTTCATTTGATTGCTATGATACAAAAGCTCCTGTGATGAAAAATAGAATACAAATAAAAGCTTGTAGTGTTATTCCAGATTTAACTTCTTTTGGACCTAAATCTGTTTGGGATAGAATATTCTTTTTAGATTTTTATAGAGAAGGTAAGTGGGATGGAACTTTTGATATTTATGAAATAAATACTGATGATATCTATAATCACAAAGTAAATGCTACACAGACACTTAAAGACCAACAATTACAAGGAAGAAGACCAAGATTTAGCATATATAAAGAGCTAATACAGCATGGTAGGTATATATCTAGAGAAACGTTTGTTATAACAAAAGAGGGAGTTGACTTAATAGGCTAAACTATGGACAATAAAAATATTTATGAAGTTAGTAAAAGGTTAGGAATAAAGATAAGAAAGCTAAGAAAAGAACAAGGATACTCTCAAGAAACTTTTGCAGAAAAAATAGGGATACATAGAACATATATGGGTGCAGTAGAAAGAGGAGAAAAAAATATTACAATAATAACAGCTAAAAAAATAGCAAATGCTTTAAAAATTACTTTATCAGAGTTGTTAAATGATATATAATTTTATTTTAGTATTTAAATTTGAAAAATGAATGGTAGTATGATATATTCTATGTAGAACAAACGTTCTGGGAGGAGAGTAAATATGAAAAATAAATATACTGTAGCGAGTATGTTTGCAGGTATAGGTGGTATTTGCAAAGCATTTAAAAATCAAGGTGCTGAAATTATTTGGGCAAATGAAGTTGACTCTTATGCTTGCACATCATATAGAGAAAATTTTGGAAGTGATTATTTAGTAGAAGCAGATATAAGAAATGTAAGTACAAAAGATGTACCAAACTTTGACATACTTACATCTGGATTTCCTTGTCAAGCATTTAGTATTGCGGGCTATAGAAAAGGATTTGATGACGATAGAGGAAACTTATTTTTTGAAACATTAAGATTTATTGTTGAAAAGCAACCAAGAGCATTTTTGATAGAAAATGTCAAAAATTTAGTTTCACACGATAAAGGTAATACCTTTAAAATAGTAGAAGAAGCCTTAATAGCAAATGGTTATTATATAAAATATAAAGTGTTAAATACTATGGAATATGGTAATATTCCGCAAAATAGAGAGCGAATATATTTGGTTGGATTTAAAGAAAAAAAAGAATGCGATATGTTTCAATTTCCATCGGAGATTAATCTGATAAGAACAATTCATGATATTATTGATATTGAAGATAAAAAAGAAGATAGATATTATTATAGGGAAGGGAAAACAAAATATTATCCAATGTTGAAAGAAGCAATTACTAAAAAAAATACAGTATATCAATTAAGAAGGGTGTATGTAAGAGAAAACAAAAGTAATGTATGCCCTACTTTAACTGCTAATATGGGAACAGGAGGACATAATGTACCACTGATTCTTGATAATTATGGGATAAGAAAATTAACCCCAAGAGAATGTTTTGATTTTCAAGGTTTTTTTGATTTTAAAATACCTAAAAAAATGAGCAATACAAGATTATATAAACAGGCTGGAAATTCCGTATCAGTTCCTGTTGTTGAAAGAATAGCAAAGCATATGATTGAAGTAATTCGAAAAGCTGATAATAATTATGATGAAGATTTGAAATTTATTTCGTAAGAAAATAAAATGTGTAGCAAAAGACTCTTGAAGCAAGGGTCTTTTTTTTATAAAGATATAGTGATATGATTTAAATATAGGGTAATTAACAGGGGGTAATAGGATATGAGTAAAAGAAATAAATATTGGGTAGTATGGAAGAGTTTAAATTCAAAATGGCAAGTGAAGAGAGAAAAAAGTTCTACTGTATTAAAAAATTTTGATACAAAGCAAGAAGCAGTAGATTATGGAGTAAAAGTAGCAAGAAATAATCAACCTAGTCAATTAACTATAAAAAGAAAAAATGGAACAATTGAAGATGAAAGAACATATGGGAATGATCCGTTTCCACCAAGGGGATAGGGTAAGGATAATATAGCTTTTAAGAGGGGGATAATATTGAGGTTAAAAAAACTTATTTTGAAAAATTTTAGAGGTTATAAAGGTTTAACTTTAGATTTACGGGATGATATGAATGTTATTATTGGCAAGAATGATATAGGAAAATCTACTATAATGGAAGCACTAGAAATATTTTTTAATGGAGATTCTAGACAAGCACTTGTTAAGGCAGAAATTGAAGATTGTAATATTCACTGTAGTGAGAAAGAAATGACAATTGGAGCTTGTTTTGAGCTAGAAAATGGAGAAAGAATAATAATGGATTCAACAAATCCCACGGATTTAAAGGAGGAGTATCTTCTAAATAAAGACGGTTATTTAGAGATATATAAAGTTTGGAATTGCTCTAAAGCAAAATTAACAGCAAGTAATTTGAAAATATATATAAATGCATATTATCCAAATGTATTTGACAAAGATCTAATTACAATGAATAACACTAATTTAAAAAAAATGTTGAGTAAAATTGAAGATAAAATTGAGAAAAATGATTTGAACAAAACTGTCAATGCAAGTATAAGGAAAGCTCTTTATAATTGTTATATAGACGAAAAAACACAGTTCTCAGAGAGATTAATTGATACAAAGAAAATTGATACTGATGCAAAAAATATATGGGACAAGCTTAAAGATTATTTTCCGTTATACTTTTTATTTCAATCCGATAGAGTTAATTCTGATTCGGACAGTGAAGTTCAAAACCCATTAAAGATAGCTACTAAGAAAGCATTAGATGATATAAAAGATAAACTAGAAGATGTTGAAAAATATGTAGATAAAAAAGTAAGTAAAATAGGTAAGGAAACTATTGCGAAGCTTAAAGAGCTTGATCCTGAAATAGCGAAAAAATTGAAAATAAATTTAGATTTTAAATCACCTTGGAGTAGTATTTTTAAATATGATTTAGAAAGTGATGATGGAATACCACTTAATAAAAGAGGAAGTGGTGTAAAAAGATTAATATTACTTAGTTATTTTAGAGCAGAAGCAGAAAGGGTCTCCAAAGAATGTAATAAAAATAATATTATTTATGCTATTGAAGAGCCAGAGACATCACAACATCCTAACTTTCAAACAATGATAATGGAATCACTTGTAGAAATAGGTGAAGATAAAAAACATCAGATGATTATAACAACACATACTCCTGAAATAGCTAAAATGGTAGATAAAGATTCTTTAATTTTAATTGATAGAAATGAATTTAAAGAACCTATATTAATAACAGATGAGAATGTAAGGCTAAGAAATATATCTAATACACTAGGCTTATTACCAGAATATAATACCAAAGTATTAGTGTGTGTAGAAGGGAAAAATGATGTGAATTTCTTAAAAAATTTAAATAGAATACAAGAATTAAGAGATGTAGTTAATTTAGAAAATGAGTTAATAACAATAATTCCAATGCAAGGTAGCAATTTAAAACAATGGATAAAGTACGACTATTTAAGAAAATTCAATGATATAAAAGAAATTCATATATATGATAGAGATAGACGAGATTATATAGATAAAATTAAACAGATTAATGAAGCAAGTGATGGTCGTAGGCTTGGATTTAACACCAAACTTTATGAAATGGAAAACTATATTTGCCCTAAATTGATAGAAAAAGTATTTAAAGAAAAAAGAAGATTGGAAGTTGATTTGTCAGATTATTATACTGAATGGCATGAAAAGGATGTTCCCAAGCTATTGGAAGAAGTATATGAGCTTAGAGAAGCTGAAATAAAGAGCTTTTTAAATGGAGTAGTAGCGAAAAATATTACAAAAGAAATTTTAGAAGAACATGGAGTATATGATGAAGTTTATACTTGGTTTGAAAATATAGCCAATATGGTTGAGTAGAGAAAAAATACACTCTTATTTAAGAGTGTATTTTTAAGTAATATCAATGGTTTTAGGCTATAAAAAGTATTTTATAATAAAGTGTGTTGCGAAGAGCCGTACCACAAATGACCTCATAATTTTTCTTTTTAGTATTATCTTTGTTATATTTAGTTAAATCAACATTATTAAAATGTAGAATTATTTCTTTAACAGTCCTGTCTTTTAGTTTTTCGGCAGGATTGATTTTTATTTCTTTTATTATGTTATGTAGTAATTTAATCTTTTGGTTATCATCGGCTCTTTCAAAGGTTTTTTCAAAACTTTTTAGCAAGATAGATATTTTTTCATAATCTAATTTATTACTATTAATACTGTTAAGCTTTAATCTTAATTTTTTAAGTTCTTTCTCTTGTTTATCAATTTTACTATTTAAGCTTTCAATTTTTTCAAGCAAAGTTTTTTCACCAATTTTTTCTACCTTATCATCATCGACAAGATAATCAACGTATTTTTCTTTATTTTTTTTACTATTAGTAATTGTCTTTTCAATAATTTTAATTTCATTTTTAAGTTCCTTAGTATCAATGTCTCCTCCCACATTCTTACTAATAACATCTATTACATCAGGTTGATTAACAAATTCTTTAATTTCTTCTAATACTATTTTTTCTGTATTTTTAGCGTTTATTAAATTAGGCTTACAAACAGCTTTTTTATTAGCCCACTGACTACAACAATAATAACGGTAATACTCATTTTTTTTATTTTGCTTTTTTATTCTATGTGAAACCATAGAAGCACCACATTGAGGACATTTAGGTAGTCCACTTAGCAAATAAGTTATATGAACTTTCTTTTCAGGTTTTTTACCTACTAATTCTCTTTTTTGTCTAGTTCTTTTCCATAAATCTATACTTATTATAGGTTCATGTTGGCCATCAACAAGAATATAATCTTTCTCTTTATTATTTTTTCTATTATTTTCTCTTTTGGTGTTCCAGTCTTTTCTAACATCCCAGCGAATTTTTCCAATGTAAATGGGATTGTCTAGAATTCCTTTAACTGTTTGATAACTCCAACTACTATTTTTCTTGGTAGGATATTCTTCTAACCTATTATTTAAATATCTACAGATTTTAGAATATCCCCAATTTTTATTAGTATACAAGTCAAATATTTTTTTTACGGTATTTGCTTCTTTTTCATTTATTATTAATTCTTTATTCTTAGATGTATAACCCATTACACTGCCACCATTCCATTTTCCTTCTCTAGCTCTTTGTTTCATGCCTGATTTAGCCTGCGTGAGAATTGTTTCTCGTTCCATCTCTACAATAGCACCTAGAATTTGAGCCATTGCTTTCCCCATAGGTGTAGAAGTATCTATGCCATCCTCTTTTGAGATTAAATAAATATCTCTTTCGTGTAAATACTTTATCAATTGGTTTAAATCAGCACTGTCTCGTGAGATTCGTGAAAGTTTATATATTAAGATAGCATCATAATCATTTGGATTATTGTCTATTTTTCGTATCATTTTTTTGAAATCTATTCTATCTTCAAAATTTTTTCCAGATATACCTTCATCTTTGTAGATATTAACAATGTTATAATTATATGCCTTACAGTATTGTGTTAACTCTGTTTCTTGAGCCTTGATACTATAATTTTTAGTTTGTTCTTGCGTACTAACGCGAAGATATAAAACAACATTTTTTACTTTTCTTTTTTGAACCATAACAGATAATATGCCTCCTTATTTTATAGGATAAATTCATATATTAATTATAACTCAGCACCATAAAAGTTAGCAATAAAAAAAGCACCTTTTTTAAGATGCTTTTTTTTCTGGTATATCTATCTCACTTTCACTATCTAATAAAATTTCTTCAATTATATTTAAAAATTCATTTATTCTATTTTCTTTTTCAATATCTTCTTTATCTTTAATTATTTCACTCATTAATGTTTTCATTTGAACATCACACCTATCTTTTTTTTACACATCACCTCCTAAAAAATATTTTATGAATTTTAAGCATTTTTAATATTATAGCAGATAGTTTTTGTATTTCAATAGTTTGGAGAAAAAAGTTTAAAATTTTTTATTAAAGTTATTAAACTGCATATAATGCAACAAATAGAAACATCCAAAATAAAAAACATAGTAAAAGAATTGTTAAAGGCTAGGAAAACAAAAGGAGAATGAAAGCTCTAGATGAAATTTCACTGGAATTTTATTTTAGAGCGATTAAAAGGGAGGATTATATTATGGCAAAAGAATTATTTAATAAAGAACTTAAAGAAAGGTTAGGAGTATCAGCTTTGTATGAACAAGAAGACAAAGAAGATCCAACTGTATATGTTAAGTTTTTCGACATTTTTAGCAATTGGACATGGTATGTAATGGAAAGTAGAGAGCAGGAAGATGGAGATTATTTATTCTTCGGCTTTGTAGCAGGAATGGAAAATGAACTAGGTTATTTTTCATTAAGAGAATTAGAAAGTGTAAATAAAAAATTCCCAAGAATAGAAAGGGATTTACATTTTAAACCTACTTTACTATCTAATATTAGAAAGAAGTATAAAGAACCTTACAGACCATATCCAAAGTTATAAAAGTAAAGATTATTAAGAGTTAGCCCTTACAAAGTTATTGTAGGGGCTTTTATGATTTTTTGAAAGATTAAGAAGTTAATGTTTATACCAAATTTTAATAAAAAATTTGAGTTTATGAAGAGAATTTAGGGAGGAATTTAAAATGAGCAGACAATTGATAAAGGAAAGAGCAAGTAAATATGGGGTTAATACTTTGATGGATTTTGAGATATTAGCATTACTAACTAATATTAAAGTGGAGGTATTACAAGAGCTTAAAAATATTAATGAATTAAGAGATAAAGTAGATATGTTAGAAATAACAGATTTACAAAAACAGAAGCTTAAAGCTCTATTTGATATTTCTACAAGAATAGCTAAAGAAAACACAGATATTAAAGACAGTATTAAAAGCCCAAAGGATATAGCAGAGCTTCTAAAAGAAGAAATGAGATATCTTAAAAAAGAAGAATTTAGAATTGTTCTCTTGGATACAAAGAATAAAGTAATAGATATAAAAACTATATCTGTAGGGAGTTTAAATGCAAGTATCGTTCATCCAAGGGAAGTATTTAAAGAAGCTATATTAAAAAGTAGTGCCAGTATAATTTTAGTGCATAACCATCCAAGTGGTAATCCTAGTCCTAGCAAAGAAGACATTAATATTACAGAGAGATTAATTAAAAGTGGTGATTTAATAGGGATTAAGGTTCTGGATCACGTTATTATTGGAAACAGTTATACGAGTCTAAAAGAAGAAGGAATTATATAAGGGAGGAATTTAAATGGGAACTATGAATATGGGCTATCATTATGATATGGCTAAAAGTAATGGTAATCATTACAGTTTAATTATAGATGGAAGAGAAGTTATTACAAACGGAACATATTTAAGTGTTCTACAAAATTTTAAAAGTGAAGTTAATTATCACAGAGGAAGATTTCTGAAAGCTCATATTATAATGGTAAAAACCTATGATGGTAGGAAGAAAGAAGAAACAGATGAGATAGTTAGAGAATTTGATAATAGGAGGGAATTTTAAAAAATGAAACTGTATTATAGATTTGAAAGACGTAAAGGGATTTTTTCTGATGAAGTTTTAAGTAATATCCAGTTAGTTCTAAATTCTTTTGAGAGAAAGGGAGTTATTAGAAACATCATTATAGATAAATCTAAAATTAGATTTTGTAGTAATAATGAATTTGAAGATTTTTATTTAACTCCTAGTAATGTTAAAAGAAGAGAGCTAAACTGTGCTGGAGATTATAGTCTTGTTTGTATCTTAATTATTCTTATATTAAAGATACATTGTAAAGAAGATTTTAAATTTACAGCAGATTGTTTTGTAGAAAACAAAGTAGATCCAATTTTCTTTAGAGCGATAAAATATACAAATAAAATGCTTAAGACTAAAATTAGATTAAACAATACACAGTTTATATTTTAGGAGGGAATATTGATGGGCAGAAAAATAAAGGTCATTGGAAATTCAATTGGAAATATAGAAAAAGCAATTATAAATCATCTTAAAAGCAAAGAAATGACTAACAAATATGATACTTTTAGAAAGCTTATGGGAGTTTATAGAGAAGATATAGTTCCAGAAGATGAGCATAATGTAGTAGTTCATCTCCACTCTGGAAGTAGTGAAGGTTATTATGTTTGCTTGGGAACATTAAAGAATAATGAGCTCACAAACTATTTTTTTATAAGGTTTCACTGTGAACTTCAAGAAGTGATAAAGTTCCAAAATGAACTTCTAAGAATACTAGAGATATAATTGCTATAAAAAAATAAAAATGATATTCTATAAAAGAAAGTCCGAATGGGCTTTCTTTTTAACTAGGTAGAAGGAGTAGATTTTATGTTAAATAGAATCAAGGCAATTAATCTTTTGGTACATTTAAATGACATAGAAATAAAGAACATGAAGAAAATTCTAGATAAGCATAAAAAAGTAATTAACAATACAAATAATAATGAACCTTTTATTATAGAAGATAATAACACAATAATAGCTGGTTTTATAAAAGAGAATATTCTTTATATAGAAACATTCCAAGATAATATTAAAATATTATAAACAAATGGGGGATTGTTAGGATGGAGAATATACTACATAAAATAAAAGGACTTAAAGAAAAAGATTTTACTCTTGAATTATGTAAAGAGCTTTTATTAACAGATATTAAATACTTTCAATATATACCAGATAAGTTTAAAGATCTAGATATGAGCATGAGAGTGTTAGGTAAAGATAAGAGCTTAATTAAATATGTTCCTGATAACATTAAAGAAAAGCATGAAGAAACATTAAATAAGATGAGTATCTCAAATCATGTAGCCATAATTAGATCGAAAGAAGAAAACTTAGATAAAATAGCAGATAATTTAAGAGATTTGAAAAAACACTATTTTCATAAAAGTGTAGATATTATAGAGTTCAAAGAAGATTTATTAGATTATTACAAGCAAGGGGAGAAAGTTGTTTTAGTTAAAAGTAATTCAGATGAGTTAATGGATTTTGTCTGGTTAGCCGATGAAGATTATTTTAATAAAGAAGATAATATTATAACACTGGATGGTATTGAAGTGGAGTTTATAGCTTATGAAGATATACAAGAATATTTAATCCTAGAACCAGAAAAATACTATAAAATAATAGATTAATTAAACCTTATAAAGCCCAAATGGGCTTTTTTTAATACCCTTATTTGTTATAAAATAATATAAAATAAATAAAATAAAAGTATAGATAATATAGGAA
>NZ_JBAKFX010000074.1:0-14322 GCF_037577855.1 Dethiothermospora halolimnae
CCTTAGTTTTTGGGAGCATTATATAATACCAAGCTAACTTATAACAAGTCCCCTTAGTTTTTAGGTACATTTATAATACCTAGATAGCATATAATATATAAGCTGGGGGATTACGAATCCCCCAGCAACTAAGGGAATATATTATAAGCTATCTAGGTATTATAAATGTACCTAAAAACTAAGGGGACTTGTTATAAGTTAGCTTGGTATTATATAATGCTCCCAAAAACTAAGGGGATTTGTTATAAGTTAGCTTGGTATTATAATGTACCTAAAAACTAATGAAGCATCTTCTAAGTTAACTTGGTATTATACATCGCCCTAGATGCTAAGGAAACCTGTTACAGGCTACCTGAATATTATATATATCCTTGTAAAATAAGTATTATAAATTAAAATTTTGGAGGTATAGTTATGAATATTGATATGAAGTATGTTACAGACATTTTAGTTAATATTTTAAAAACTCCCAGTCCTTCTGGTAATACAAAAAAAGTTATGGACATAGTTAAGGGAGAGTTTGAAAAGTTAGATATCCCTACTTATATAACTACTAAGGGCGCTCTAGTAGCCACTATTAAAGGAGAAAAGGATTCCAAGCATAGAACCCTATCTGGTCATGTTGATACCCTAGGTGCCATGGTTAAGGAGGTTAAAAGTAACGGTAAGCTAAAATTAACACAATTAGGTGGTTATACATGGAACTCAGTTGAAGGAGAGCATTGTATTATTGAAACAAGTGATAACAAGCAATATACAGGTACAATTCTTATTTCTAAAGCATCTTCCCATGTATATGGTCGTGAAGCTTCATCTACAGAAAGAAAAGACACTACCATGGAAGTAAGAATTGATGAAAAGGTTGAAAGTCAAGAGGATGTTGAAAAACTTGGTATAAACGTTGGAGACTTTGTATATTTTGATCCTAGAACTATTGTTACTGAAAGTGGATTTATTAAATCAAGACATCTAGATGATAAAGCTGGTGTTGCAGCTATACTAGGAATGGCTAAGTACATAGTAGAAAACAATATCACACCTAGATATACTACAAACTTTTTTATAAGTAATTATGAAGAAGTAGGACATGGTGCATCTGCATCAATTCCTGAAAAAACATTTGAGTTTATAGCCATAGATATGGCTGCTCCTGGAGAAGGCCAAACATCTGATGAATCTAAAGTTACTATATGTGCTAAAGATTCCAGTGGCCCCTATGATTTTGAACTTAGAAAAGAACTTGTAGATATATGTAAAGAAAATGAAATAGACCATAGTGTGGATATATATCCTTATTATGGATCAGATGCCAGTGCTGCTCTAAGGGCAGGATGGGAGTTTAAACACGGTCTTATAGGTCCTGGAGTAGATGCATCCCATTCCCACGAAAGAACCCATAAAGACGCCATAGAGAACACTGTTAAGTTAGGAATTAAATATATAATTAAGTAGGAAGTTGGGGGATTGCGAATCCCCCAACTTCCTTATAATTGACAATTGACAATGGACAGTTGACAATTTGAGGTGATTTTACTCCCTGGGGTCGTAAAATATTATATCAAAATCGACTTTAGCCGATTTGTACCTTAATTGTCCATTATCCATTGTCAATTGTCAATTTATTCAACTAAAAAAAGGGGGACCTAGAAGGTCCCCACTTATTATTTCTTTCCTAGCATTTCAAGTGACTTTTCACTACAACTTCTCATGGCAGAAATCACAGCATTTCTTAGTCCCATTTCTTCAAGTTTTGCCACGGCTTCTATTGTTGTACCCTTTGGTGAACAAACCATATCCTTTAGTTCTCCTGGATGCTTGCCTGTTTCTAACACCATTTTAGCCGCACCTAACACAGCTTGCGCTGCAAAGTTATATGCCTTTTCTCTAGGTATTCCATCTAGTACTGCAGCATCTGCCATGGCTTCAATAAACATAAATACATAGGCAGGTGATGAGCCACTTACAGCAGGAACAAAGTCAATTAAATCTTCTTTTAATATTTCTACCTTACCAAAACTTTCAAAGATATTAATAACTTCTTCTTTCTCATCATCTGTAATTTTATTATTAAAGCACATTGCTGTCATTCCTTCTCCAACTAAAGCTGGAGTATTAGGCATGGTTCTAACAACTTTTATATTTTTATTAAATCCCTCTTCAACACTTTTTATATTCTTACCTGCCGCAATAATTACTATGATAACATCGTCTTTTACCATATCTTTTATTTCTTTAATGACTATGTTGTATATGTGGGGTTTTATTGCTAAAACCAATATATCTGATACCTTAGCCACTTCTTTATTATCATTAGTGATATTAATATTAAGTTCATCAGATATTTTATTTAACTTATTATTATCCATATCCGAAGAAATAACATTTTTGGGTTTTACTAACCCAGAACTAATTACTCCTCCTATTATTGCTTGAGCCATATTTCCACAACCTATAAATCCTATAGTCTTATTCATATAGAAATTCTCCTTTCTAACTAAATGATTGTTCCGTTCTTTCAATGATCTCATCTTGCAATGCTTTATCTAGGTTATTAAAGTGATCACTATATCCTGCCACTCTAACTATTAGATCCTTATATTCATTTGGATTTTTTTGAGCCTTTATTAATATTTCTTTATCTATTACATTAAATTGTATATGATGACCATCCATAGTAAAATATGCCCTAACTAAAGATGCCATATTTTCAAGTCCCCTATCACCTTTTACAACCGATGGAGTAAACTTCTGATTAAGCAGTGTACCTCCGGTCCTTAAGTGATCCATTCTAGATGCTGACTTTACCACCGAAGTTGGCCCATTTGTATCTGCACCTTTAGCTGGAGATATGCCTTCTGATACAGGTTTATGAGCCAATCTTCCGTTGGCACTTGCTCCCATTACTGAACCAAAATAGACATGACAAGTGGTAGGAAGCATATCTATTCTATAATGTCCGCCCTTGGTATTCCTTCTACCATTAACTATATTATAGAAAGTATTAAAGGCATCAACCATCAATTCATCTGCATATTCATCATCATTACCATATTTAGGTGTCTTATTGGAAACTATACTATGTATTCCATCATGTCCTACAAAGTTATCATCTAAAGCCTTTAGAAGTTCATCCATTGTAAATCTCTTTTTATCATATATATTATATTTTATTGATGACAGACAATCTGTTACAGTACCTATTCCAACACCTTGTATATATGTTGTATTATATCTTGCTCCTCCATTATTATAATCTTTTCCTGACTTTATACAATCATCAATTATAGTTGATAAAAATGGAGATGGTAAATGTTTTGCATATATTCTTTCTATAGTATTATTTCCTTTAACCTTTATATCAACAAAATATTTTAATTGCTTTTTAAAGGCATTAAAAAATTCATCATAGCTTTCAAGTTCCCTAGGGTCTCCCGTCCTAAGTCCCAATTGTTTATTTGAATTTTTATCGAAACCATTATTTAGTGTTAACTCAATTATTTTAGGTATATTCATATATCCTGTTAGTATAAATGCTTCCTTTCCAAAGGCTCCAGTTTCCACGCATCCACTTACTCCACCTTCTCTAGCATCTACTATATCTTTACCTGCCCTTAACATCTCCTGAATAGCCGCATCAGTATTATAAAATGCCGGTTGTCCCCATCCTTTTCTAGATACTTCACATGCCTTCTTAATAAAGTTCTGGGGTGTTTTTTTGCTAATTTGTACATTAGAACTTGGTTGGAGAAGTTTCATTTCATCCATAACATCTAAAATTAGATAACTTACATCATTAACTCCATCGGAACCATCAGGTCTAACCCCACCACTGTTTAAATTAGCAAAATCTGTATATGTCCCACTTTCCTTTAATGTTATGCCGACCTTAGGAGGTGCCGGTTGATTATTAAATTTAACCCAAAGATTTTCTAAAAGTTCCTTGGCTTCTTCTCTAGTTAATTTACCTTCCTCAACCTCCTTTTTATAAAACGGATAAAGGTGCTGATCTAACCTCCCTGGACTAAATGCATCCCATACATTTAACTCTGTTGTCACCCCTATATGTACAAACCAATACATCTGAATAGCTTGGTGATATGTTTTAGGGGGATTAGCAGGCACAACCTCACAGTTTTCAGCTATTTTCAATAATTCTTTTTTTCTAGTTTCATCTTTTTCTTTCTCAGCCATCTTCCTTGCATATTTAGAATATCTTTTTCCAAATGTAATCATGGCATCACAACAAATATCCATTGCCTCTAGTTGAATCTTTTTATCATAAGCATCAATATCATTTAAATAATCCAATGAATCTAAAGATTTTTTAATATCTTCTTTAAAGTCTTTAAAACCTTTTATATAGATCTTACCATCAGCAACAGTATGCCCTGGTGCTCTCTGTTCCATAAACTCAGTAAAAATTCCATTTTCATAACATTCTTTCCATTTAGGAGTCATATTGTCAAATATCTTTTTTCTTATCGACTTATTCTGCCAGTATGGAATTATTTCTTCCTCTTGTATTTTCCTTACTTCATCACTTACTTTAAATGATATTTTATCTCTACTATCCATTATATCTAAATCCTCTAAAGTATGACAACAGATTTCTGGATAAGTAGGTGTAGATTGGGGTCCTTCCCCTTTTTCCCCAACAATTAATTCATATTCGTTTATGCATAATTTTTTATTCTCCATTATATGTTTAAATGTCAATGCCCTTAATATAGGTATCTCAACACTACCATAGTATTTTTCATATACTTCCTTTACAAGGATTCCCCTCTCAATAGAAATATGGGGACTAGTTGTAGTACTTTGATTTCTTAGTTTTTTGATTCTATTATTCATTCCTCTTTCCATAAATATATTTAGCCTCCTATCTTAACATTGAAATTTGATTTTTCAAATAAAAATTTTATCTGTTCTAATTTTTCATCGGAAGGTTTAGACATTCTTTCTTCATCATATGTCCTATCTAGTCTTTTATATTTATCCCTACCAATATTATGATAGGGCAATAAATTAACATTCTTTATATTTAGTTCTTTTATAATATCAATAGTATCCATAATATTTTTTTCATCTGTATTTATTTCATCAATAAGGGGTATTCTTATATTTATGTTAGCACCTTTATTGGATAATTTTTTTAAATTATCTATTATAATTTTATTGGATTTTCCTATATATTTTTTATGTTTAGTATCATACACTATCTTTAAGTCATATAAAAATAAATCTACATAATCAATAATTCTATTAAAATTATCAAAACTAGTATATCCCGATGTATCCACTGCGACAGAAATCCCCTTTTCATAACAAGCCTTAATTACATTTTCAAGAAAGTCTATCTGCATCATAGCCTCTCCACCGGAAAACGTTACCCCACCGGAGGAAGTTTCGTAGAAAATATTGTCTTTTTCTATTTCCCTTAAAATATCATTTACACTATATATTTTACCCACTAACTCTCGAGCACCTTGTATACAATAGTCAATACAAACCCCACATTTACTGCAAAGTTGCCTATCATAAATGAATCTTTTATTATCTATATCTATACATCCCTCCGGGCATCTTCTTTCACATTCTCCACAAAGTGAACATTTGTTAGCATCCTGTGTTATCTCTATATTAGTTTTTTGACTCTCTGGATTATGACACCACATACATTCCAATGGACATCCCTTTAAAAATATAGTAGTTCGTATACCAGGTCCATCATGAACCGAATATTTTTGAATATTAAATACAATACCTTCTAACAAATTTCCACCTCCCTCTATTTGCATACATATATCTTCATTTAAATAAATTATTTTAATAATAATCGTAGAACTATAACATTATACTTAAATAGTATCATATTTATGAATAAAAATATAGTATTTTTTCATAAAAACAAATATTTTTCATCCATATAAATATTAACTAGGTTTTATCTATAATAAATAATTTGAAAAGAACAAAGGTGACTAAAGACACTTCTTTGTTCCGTGCAGAGAGCGGGGAATCGGTGGACCCATAAATATATGTAGGGCTTAAATATAATGTAAAAAAAGCTATAGGTCTGATTATTAGACGTCCCTATAGCTCTTTTGTTTTAATTTATTTTTAACCATATTTAGTATGAATCAATTATGCTAAAGGATTTTAATATAATATCTTCACCATTATAACTTTTAAACTTTTTAATTACTCCATTATCTTTTAATTCAAAGTTTTTTAAGTAATTATTATACTTATCAATAGTTACCATATACTTTTTATTTCTTTTTTTATAAACTGGTACTTCATTCTTTTTGGGTTTTATAACTTCGGCATATTTTATCCAATTGGGGATATCTACCCTAGCATATAGCCTTCCCTGTTTTGAATAAACCTGCTCAAGGGTTAAATCCTTATTACGTACTTTATACATGGGATTATCTGGAATACTACACTCACCTATAAACTCATTTATATCCCTATAAATATCTATACCAAGAATATCTATTTTTATGTTGTTTACTTCATCTATACCATCAAAGTCTATTTCGAAATTTTCCCATCCATTTTCTTCATTGTATAGAGGGGTTTGGGACCTATATATAAGTTCCTTTCCATCAACAAATACCCTAAGGGAAACATCTATATTCTTTTTCTTAACCCTGTCTTTTTTAATTAATTCCCGTTCATATCTAGGTCTAGATAATTTCCCCTTTAGTGTGGTAGATGTAGAAGATACTACCATATTTTCAAGGTGAATAGAGTATTCTCCTATATTTACATATTTATCTATTTCTCCATTAATTACTTTATCATCTATTTTATCTTTATTTAACTTAATTTTTATTGTGCCCACTTCCATAACATCCTTTTTATTGTTCTCTAATAGTTGAATATCTATTTTAAACATATCTTTAATATTTTTAGGTGATGCGTTTATAATATTTATTGCTTTAGCCTGGGTTTTTTCAGTATTTATTTCCCATGATATACAAGATGTATATGCTTCAACTCCAAAAGTACCCTTCCCCCCCATCAACAGAATCCTATCCATCATTTCGTCTGCATTTCCATTATCATCATAAATAGTATAATATACTATTGTTTTAATTCCATCCACCATAATACTATCTATCCTTACCGCTACTCCATTAGAAAATTTGTATTTTTGATTTACCGGTTGAATTTTTCCTTCTTCTATTAAGTCATTTAAAGATCTATATCCTTTTATATTTAAGATTTCATTATATCCAAATAATTGATCTATATAACCTGCAATGGATGGATAATTAAATATTATTAATAGAGACATTATTAGACATGCCACAATTGAAAGTTTAGGTTTCTTTACCTTTTTGTTTTTAACTTTATTTTCTAAAGCATATTCTAATCTAGATTCTAATTCCTCTGGAACCTCTAAATTATCCAAAAAATCTTTCTCTTCTCTTAAAATATCCTCCACCTTCTTCATTTAATAATCACCTCCAAAGCTTTTCTTTAGTTTTTTCAAACCCAGGGATATTCTTGATTTTACTGTTCCTTCTGGGGTTTTCATTATTTTAGCTATGGTTTTATAATCAAGGTCTAAAAAATATCTAAGTTTTATTGCTTCTTGCTGTTTTTTATTTAAACTCTTAAGATATGTATGTATATCAATGTTCTTTTCTAGATTTTCATATTTGTTTTTTCCTACAATACCATAAATTTTTTCAACTGGTATTATCATATTATTATTTTTAAGCCTTTTTTTGCAACAATTAACTAAGATTGTTTTACTCCAACCATAGAAGGCTTTATCATTTCTTAATGTATCAATATTTTCATACACTGAAACTATCATATCTTCCATGGCATCTAAAGCATCATGTTTATTCTTCATATATACATATGCTATTTTATAAAACTCCTTTTTGCGATTCATAATAAGTTTTACAAGGGCTTCTTTATCTCCTTTTTTAGCCTTTTTTATTAACTTTACATCCTCCACGTCCGTCCCCCCTCATATATAAGAGTTCTTTCCCCCTTAAAAAGTTCAAATTTTTTTAATAAATCTTATATATAATTATATTCTATTGTTGAAAATATTTCCAATCTCGAATTAACGAAATTAGTTAAGGGATTTCTAGCATTTAAAGAATACAATATGAAAAATAAAAAAACGGCAAAGTTGTTTCAATATGTTGATAAAGTCTACAATTTGAAACAAAATCCGTTTTTTTACTTACTTCTTATTTAATTTCATAATTATTTCACTTGTTCTTATGGCATCATGGCGTATATAATCTTTTTTTATATCAACTAATCCATCTTTAATTACTTCTATACCCTGCTCGTTTAACTTTTCCTCCTGTTTCTCATCTATCATTATTGGCTTGGCACCATCTTGATAATATTTCTTTAGAGTAGATTTAGGTATGTTTTCAGTATTGACTATAACATAGTCTATTATTTTTTTTCTACTATGTCTAAATATTGTTTCCACATGGTTTAATACATTATATCCATCGGTCTCTCCCGGTTGGGTCATAACATTGGGTATATAAACCTTTGTAGCTGATGAGCGCCATATATACTTTGGAATATCTTTAACCAAGAGATTTGGGATAATACTTGTATACAAACTTCCTGGCCCTAATACTATAACATCTGCTTCCTTTATCGCCTTAACGGTTTCATCTAATGGTTTACTATTTCTTGGTTTTATAAAGATATAATCTATCCTACTTCTTAACTCCTTGTTTTTTTCAGGTATATTTGATTCTCCCCTTATTACTGTTCCATTTTTCAATTTAGCATATAACTCCACATCCTCTAGTGTCATAGGTAGAACCCTACCTGTCACCGCCAATACATTGCTCATTTCTTTAATAGCCTGTTCAAAATTGCCATATATTCCATTCATAGCCGCTATAAACAAATTCCCAAAACTTTGACCACTTAAATGCCCGTCTGTAAACCTATATTGTAAAAGTTTCTCCATAGTTGGTTCAGTGTTAGCAAGGGCTAAAAGACAGTTTCTAATGTCTCCAGGGGGTAACATGCCTAAATCTTCTCTAAGAATACCAGAGCCACCGCCGTCATCTGCAACAGTGACTATAGCAGTTATATTATTAGTATATAACTTTAAGCCTCTTAAAAGTACCGAAAGCCCCGTTCCTCCACCAATAACCACAATCTTAGGACTTTTGGAAAAGCGCCTTTCTCTATATAAATATTTATTATTATATTTTTTATTTTTTTTATGTAGAACTATTCTCCTTAAATAGCCTATCAACCCCATAATAATTCCCCTTTATGTTTTGTCACTATCTCTATGTTCTATAGTTACTCTATGCTCTTTCTCCTTTAAATACTCATATAATACATTGGCAACAGTTACTGACCTGTGCTTACCTCCAGTACATCCAATTGCTATAACTAATTGAGTTTTTCCCTCTTTTGTATAAAATGGAATCAAAAAGTCTATCATATCAATTAATTTATCCACAAACCTTTTAGTTTGATCGAAGTTCATAACATATTCCCTTACACTTTTATCATTTCCAGTAAAATCCCTTAATTCTTTTATATAGTAGGGGTTAGGTAAAAATCTCACATCAAATACTAAGTCTGCATCTAATGGTATCCCTCTTTTAAATCCAAAGGATAGAATAGATACAGTAAGATTCTGTGTTTCCTTTCCTCCTATTATCATTTTCTTTATTTCTTCTTTTAATTTAGCAGTTTTCAAATTTGATGTGTCTATAATATTGTCTGCCTTATCTTTTACTTCTGATAACCTATACCTTTCTTTCTCTATCCCATCAATTATTCTTCCCTCTGGAGAAAGGGGATGGGGTCTTCTAAGTTCTTTAAACCTTTTAATTAAAACTTCATTGGATGCTTCTAAAAATAGTATTCTATACTTGAAACCATAAAATTTTAATACTTCTAAACTTTTAAATAAATCATTAAAAAACTTTCCTCCTCTTATATCAGCCACCACTGCTACTTTGTCTATATTTCTTTTTGATTCATAGCAAAGTTCTGCAAAGTCTGGCAATAAAGCTGGAGGTAGATTGTCCATGCAATAGTATCCTCCGTCTTCCAAGACTTTCATAGCTTGACTCTTTCCAGCCCCGGATAATCCAGTTATTATAACAAACTCCATCTTTAGTTCCCTCCACTTTATATAGTTAATAGTTAATAGTTAATAGTTAATAGTTAATAGTTAATAGTTAATAGTTAATAGTTAATAGTTAATAAAATCAGCAAGCTGATTTTTCCGCCACCTTACGGGGCGGTGGTCTGGGCATGCCCAGACCCTACATTTCTAAATTGACAGTTGACAATTGACAATTGACAATTTAAGGTGATTTTACTCCCTACGGTCGTAAAATATTATATTCAAATCGGCTTCAGCCGATTTGCACCTTTAATTGTCCACTGTCGATTGTCAATTGTCAATTATTTTTTTAACTGTTAACTACATTAACTATTCTTTCAGGCCCAACTCCTGCTTTGACAGCCCTATCTATACCTTTCTTAACATTCCCCACATCCTCTGGTGTATGAGCATCACTATTTATCATGAATTTTACATCTTCTTCCATGGCTATTTTTAAATATTCTAGGGACAATTGACCGTGGCTAGCATTTATCTCAAGGGCAGTACCCCTCTTTGCTGCAGCTTTAGCCAATTCCTTAGTATCTATATCTACTTTAGCTCCTGGATGGGTTATTAAATCTATATCATACCTATTTATGGCATTTATCAGTGCTTTAGTATTTAAATACCTTGTCCTTTTAGAAAGTGTTTTAGAAAACTTAGCTAAATAATTTAATATATATATTCTATAGGCATCTTTAATAGTCCTTGGTTTTGATCCAAAGTGAAAACCAACTAACAGTATATCTATAAGTTTTAATAAATCATCATTAATATCTATTTCCCCATCATATCCTATTATATTACATTCTACTCCCATTAATACTTTTATATTGTCATATTCTTTATTTAAATCATCTATTTCTTTTCGTATTTTTAAAAAATTACTTTTCTTTACTCCATAACTTATATGTCCCGGTCCATGATCACATATGGCTATTTCCTTTAGTCCCTTTTTAATAGCACTTTCAACATTTTGCCTTATAGTACCTTTACCATGACTATATACAGTATGGGTATGATAATCTCCAAATATCTTCAACTTTATCCCACCCCCGTTATTTAAAGAATAGAGAATAAATAATAAAGAATAAATATGGTACAAAGTGGCCAAAGGCCACTTTGTTTTTATTTAATTATATTTTACGACCACAGGGAGTAAAATCTCCTCATCTATTCTTTATTCTCCATTCTTTATTCTCTATTTTTTAATTTCTTCTTTATTTTAACCTTCTCCTATAATCTTAACTTCAGGTTCAAGCTCTACTCCATGTTTATCTCTAACTGTTTTTTTAACTATATCTATAAGCTTTAAGACTTCATCACATTTTGCATCACCAAGGTTAACAACAAATCCACAGTGCTTATCAGAAACTTGAGCCCTTCCATATGTAAGACCCCTAAGTCCCGAAACATCTATCAACCTTCCTGCATAGTCACCCTCTGGTCTTTTAAAGGTACTACCTGCACTCGGCATATTAATAGGTTGCTTAGTATTTCGTTTTTCCGTTAATTCATCCATTCTAGATTTAATTTCTTTATAGTCTCCTTTTTTTAATTCCATTTCAGCCTCTAAAACCAATAAGTTATCCTCTTGTACCTTGCTATGTCTATAACCAAAATTCATTTCTTCATTTGTATATTCATGGATCTCTCCCAGTTTATCTATGCATTTTACCTTCGTTATAACTTCTTTTATTTCTGTTCCATAGGCACCAGCATTCATTGTAATAGCTCCTCCTAAAGAACCTGGCACCCCACTTATTCCCTCCATACCTGTAAGGGCATTTTTCAAAGCTATTTTTGATATCTTAGATAACAAACTTCCTGCCTGTGCTGTTATTATATTATCTTTTACTTTTATTTCACTTAAATTTTTATCAATTTTTATAACTACTCCTCTAATTCCCTTATCTCTAACTAATAAATTGGTACCATTACCTATAACATAATAATCGATATTATTATCATTGCAAAATTTAATTATACACTGTACCTCTTCTATAGATTTAGGTAAAGCCATAATATCTGCTAGACCACCTATTTTAAAATAAGTATGCTCTTTCATAGGCTCATCTATTAAAATCTCGCCATCATTTATTTTATTCTTTAAAGAGTTATATATTTCATTCTTTTCCAATAACATCAACCCCATTTACTTTAATATTATTAACTAAGTTAATAGTTAACAGTTGGTAACTATGTTAACTTTACTAACTTTGTTTATAAAGTTATATTTAAATAAAAACCTTCATAAAAAGTATATCTTTTTTTTAATCAATAAACAATACCCTGTTTATTTTAGA
Organism: Dethiothermospora halolimnae; assembly: GCF_037577855.1. Classification (NCBI taxonomy): domain Bacteria; kingdom Bacillati; phylum Bacillota; class Tissierellia; order Tissierellales; family Thermohalobacteraceae; genus Dethiothermospora; species Dethiothermospora halolimnae. The sequence continues at coordinate 12,448 of NZ_JBAKFX010000074.1, forward strand.
GAATAAAGAATAAAGAATAAAGAATAAAGAATAGATATGGTGCAAAGTGGCCAAAGGCCACTTTGTTTTTATTAGTTACTGGGGGATTCGTAATCCCCCAGCCGATTTAATTTAATTTTACGACCATCAGGAGTAAAATCTCCTTATCTATTCTTTACTATCTATTCTTTATTATCTATCATTTCCACTTGCCTTCTCGCCTCTTCCATTGCTTCTTCCGTTGACTTTTTTCCTAATAGCGCTAATCTTATTTGATTTTGTAATATCCTATCTATATCCTTCCACTTTCTATGATTAGGGGTAACAATAGTATAGGATAGACTATCTTCAAATTTTCTCATCAGAGGATTATCTTCATATAAATCTGTAATATTTCTTTTAACAGGGAACATTCCTAGTTCATTTAATTCTCTTTGATATTTATCCTGTGTTAAAAATTTCAAAAACTTAACACACATATTTAACTTTCCTTTATTCTCTTGTTTGAATATTCCATATGAACTTACATTATTACTAAGGGACACAGGAATCCTCTTGTCCCCTATTGGATAATTAGCTACTGCAAAGTTAAACCCTTCTCCATTTGATATTCTATTTTGAAGCACCCTAATAGCCCAAGATCCCGTTGGATATACTGCTATACTTTGGTCTTTATAAAACATTTTCCAGGCTTGATTTTCATTTGTCACACCGAAATCACTTGGTGTAACTTTATATTTATTTCTTAAGTCTACTAATTTATCTAAACCACTTTTAGCACTTTTCCCATAAAATGTATAGTTCCCATCACTCATAATTTTTGCCCCATCACTTAATAATATACCCCATACATTATAATAATTTGGCTTTATAAATGAAGTAAAACCATAATGGTCTATGTTACCATCTTTATCTCCATCATAAGTTAATTTTTTCATTTTTTCTATAAACTCATCATATGTCCAATTTCCATCTATAGGTGGCTCTACTCCCTTTTCTGTGAATAAATCTAGATTTATATACATGGCATATGTTGTCATCATTGATGGAACAGCTATCATTCTATTATTATACTTCACGGCATTAAGAGCCTGAATTTTAAAACTCTGTCTTTCCCTCTTATCAAAAAACACATCAACTGGCTCTAACATTTCATAACCTTTATATATAAGATCATTGGTCAACGGTGCTATATCTGGTAAATTTCCCGTATTCATAGCTACCTCAAGTTTAACTGGCCCCTTTTTCCAGTCAATAGGCTCAAGTTCTATATAGACTCCAGGATTATCCCTCTCAAATTTTCTTATTTTACTTTGTATCCACCCATATCTACTTCCTGTATTAACATTTAACCTAGGATAATCCCATATCTTAATTATGCCTTTCCAGTCATCTATATTTTCCTCTTTATTTTCATCCACATCACCCTTATGGAAAAATATAGTATATATAGGCCATGATATAATAAATATTATTAATACTACAGACAGTATCCTCTTTAATATTTTAAAGACCACCAAAATCCCCCCAATATATTACAAACAATACCTTTTCCCTATGATATAGTTATTCATATTTTGTGGGGTATATTACAAAAAAACATAGTTGAGAGGGAACAGCGGAGAATTGAGAAGGGAGAGAGGAGAGTTAAGGTACAAATCAGCTGAAGCTGATTTGAATTATAATATTTTATGAACGTAGTGAGTAAAATCTCCTTAAACTCTCAATTCTCCACTCTCCCTTCTCCTCTAAAAAAAAGACCCTGAAAAGCAATGTCATTAAGTTAAGAAATATTTTAAAGAATCCAAGACAGAAAATAAACTGATTTCTGTCTTGGATTCTCTTTTCTTTAGTAAATAACAAATTTATGACATACTAAAAAGACAGATTGCCATC
>NZ_JBAKFX010000075.1:0-14194 GCF_037577855.1 Dethiothermospora halolimnae
TCTTCGTACTCATAGCTCCACTAGAAATTTTCTTTTGATATATATTTACTAAATACCTTCTTGAAGCAAAGAATACAACATTGTTATCTTTGTCTAATTGCTTAACAGTTTTAATGTTATCTATTCCCAATTTCAGTAAAAATTTAAGTTCTTCCATATGTGGCTTTAGGTAATTAAATAGAATGGGATATCTATTTTGTAAAGTTCTTTTTTCTATCTTGTCTAATAACTTTCTATACCTCTTCTTTTCTTTATCTAATTGCTTTAATTTCTTATTATATTCCTTTTTTCTTCTATTGTATTCTTCTACTTCATCAACCTTTAGCTTCTTCATTTTTATAAAGTTAAATATATCTATGTTATATGAATCCAATAGATCCCAAATATTAAATATAATACCTTCTTGCTTCTTGGGATTAAAGCTCATAATTTTGTAGAAGTCATCAAATTTGTTAATTACACTTTTATACCCTTCTATGAGTGGGCAGTCCCCTGTAATATAAGTTATATTAAAATAATCTCTAAAATTAACTTCTCCCGAAATATAGTCATATACTTGTTTTATAGTTTCAAATTCATTTTCTTCTAAAGATATATCTTCTATAAATGCTTTAATATCTTTCTTCTTTAATCTCATCTTTCTTTTAAGGCTCTTTTTCTCCTTGTATGTTAAGTTAATATAGAATTTCCAATTTACTTTATTATCTACTTTAGCTATTGCCATTTCCATTATTTCGTAATGTTTTTTATCTGGATACTTTTGCTTGTATTGTTTTATTAATTTTTCTTTTCTCTCTTTTCTAAGCTTTTTCTTATAACCCTCTTTCTTCCTCTTTAAGTTTTCCTCTTTCTCTTTTTCTGCATCTTCTTCTATAGCTCGATCCTTTAATGTTCTCATCATTCCTTTATCTATTTCTTTATACACAAATGCTTTAATAAAATCTTCTATTGTATCAAATCCATATTTTTTATACTCATAAAAGAATTTATAGTCTTTAGTGAATTTTTGTTCTCTTATTTCTGTATTTATAATTATCCATTTGTCAATTGATTTAATCACTTTAATCATTAAAATAACCTCCTTTTAATTTTTTAAGGGAGGTCTGTTTTATTAAACCGTTTTATTGAATATTTACCATACTAACTGTATATCATTATAGTATAACAAAACAATTTAATAAGCAGACACATTCCCATGAGAACTTGTTCCTCCCTAGTTAAAGGACAAGTTCTTTTCTCTTTGTATATAATAGATTTCCATACCTATAAAAATAACTATATGCCTGACATTTTTATAGGTATATACGTTTTATATATATGCTTATATATTCTTTTAGCAGTAGCATTATGGACTGGAACGATATATAATTCAAGTCTTTATCTGACTTATGACATAACAAAAGCCCTTTACTTTTTAATAAAGTAAGGGGCTTTATATATTTAAAAGACTATTAACTTTCTATATCTAATTTATTTATATTATTGTAATTAATGGAAAGTAAAAAATTTAATGATTTTAGTTCATTTTTATAATCTAATCCCAAGGCTTCTTTCAAGGAAATATTGTAGTTTATGATGATTTCCTGTAATCTAAGAAAATTCTCATCCAGCCCAAATCTATTTAGATAGTCATCTCTAATAGTTTTAATCTCTGTAATCCTATTTCTTATAAAATCCGTATCTCTTTTATATCTAGAAATAAATGATAATTCCAGTATCTCTTTTTCGTATTTATCGAAATTTATATTTTTAGTCATTTTTTTTATTTTCCCTCCTTATTTTAATGTTTATACATTATATAAATAAAGAAGGTTATTATAACTTTTACTTGCTCTTAAGGGGTTTTAGGCATAAAAAAAGTCCCTAACCTAGCTTATATAATCAAACTTTTCCTAGAAAAGTTTAAAAGCTTATAGGAACAGCAACTTAACTTTCTGTCGATATTCTGCTGATGTCATTTTTAATTTACTGTTTAATTCATCTTTTTTATCATCAAAAAAACTATTATCTCCTGCAAAAACATCTAAAGTAAAACCAACAAAGAAAACAGTAAAAGTTAATAAAATTAAAAATAAATATCTAGTTTTTTGTTTTGTCATTACTTTTCCTCCTTTCATTTTTAATAATATAATATTTTTTACTTAGTTTAAATACTTAATTAGCTTAACACTTAATGAATCATTACTACTATTATATCTTTTTTTATTAAAAAAATAATTTATTTAAAATCAAAATAGTTTTATACTTATTTTAAGCATATCAATAATTAACATCAAAAAAGCCCTTTAAGGGCTTTTTAAAATTATGTTTATTTATTGCCAAAACATGACAATATATATTATAATTATAAGTGCAAAGATCTTCCAAAGAAAGTAAAGAAGACTATGTGCACCCATAGTCTTCTGTCCAAAGTTATTGAAACTTTGTAAATTTTCCGATAGCTGTAAGGCTATCTGAAAGGGGGTTTTGTGTGTTCCAGAAATTTGTGGAACTAACATTTTTGTTGTTTGTTAGCGTGATAATTTTTGTATTACCTTTCATTAGGACAAAAGGTAGACTTCTAAAATTATAAAAAGTCTTCAATAGGTCAGTGTCTTTAGCACTGACCTATTTGTTTTGTTCATTAATATTATAGAAAGATGGAAAACAATTACAACTAAAAAATGTTTTACAAAAAAATGATAATTATTTCTTGTTGAAAAATAATTTTTAGTATACACTAGAACTAGCAAAAGCCCCCAAGGTATCAGGCAAAGTTATAGTCTTTTGCAAATGCTTGTATAGCTAATACCGTTAACTATACGAAAGGAGGCAATGCTTAGTGCTAATATTGTTAGTGCTAGCAGTTGTTCTTTCGGTTGTATCTACTTACAAGGTAGTACAATTTTTTTTGGAGAATTTCTGCAAAAAACATAATATAACTTGGAATTTTTGAGGTTATATTATTAAAAAACAACCATCCATCTGCATTGGATGGTTTGTTTTTTTATATTAATATTATAGTTAATTGAAAAATAATTACAAGTGAAAAGTGTTTTGCTATAAAGAGTTTTGATGTTTACATCATGAAAAATTTAAAAAGGGGTATCAATATTAAATTGAGCTATATCTTTTTAAGGCAAATTAAAAGATGTAGCTTTAAAGCTACATCTTTTGAAATTAATTTGAATTTTCTATAACTATATCAATCCCATAACTGTCAGGATTTAGAAATTTTATAACTGTATTTCCATATTTTAAAGGTTTTGAATAATCTACCTCATTAGATGAATTTTTTGCTAAATTGTCAATAGTTTTCCAAATCGCTTTAGCATCCTCTCTACTCTTTGAATAATAAGATAAAGTTTCTGCTGTCATATTCATAATATAATTAACTCTTTGAAATACTCCATCTTCCTCTTTATCAGGACTCCAATTTCTTATTGATATAACAGGCTTATTATCATCTGTTCTTTTAACCCAAAATGCTGAGTTTCCAGCCATTCCAGTTGAAGAAGCAGAATAAGTAAGATATCCACCTTCATTCAGTTTATATCCTGAATTATCCAAAAGTTCATTTAAAGTTTCAAGGTCATCCTCATATGAAGAACCAGAAGGTCTTGTTCCTATTTGTGGAGTTTCCATAAATCCAACACCTACAGAGTTTAATCCGTCTTTAGGATAAACTGGAACATCTTTATATTTTGAAATATCAATAACAGTTCCATCAAAGTTTTCATCGACTACCACTTCTGTACCTCTATTAATAGAGATATTGTGATAACCTCTTGAAAACTCATAACCTACCTCATATCCAAATCCTTCAGAGATAAATCTTAATGGTAAATATGTTCTACCATCTCTTAAAATTGCTTTTGTATCCATTTTAGTAGGTCCTTGTGGTGTAGTAAGAATATTGCTACCAATTACTAATGATAAACTTTCATCAAGAGTAACTGTTTGAGTAGCTCCATCCCATTCTACCTTTTTACCTAAGCCTTCTGTTACGGCTCTAACAGGGACCATTGTTCTTGCATCTGAGTTAATAAAAGGTGAACCCATATTTTCAGGAATATATAATTCCCTCCCATCAATATAAATTTTAATATTACCCTCTATTTCATCATCAGCAAAAACACTTATTTGTGTTAAACTCATCATCACCATCATTACACACATCATCATTACAATTAAAGTTTTAGTTCTTTTCATTTTAAATTCCTCCTCACACATTTTATTAAGTCCTAACTACTCTTCTTAAGAGTAGTTAGCATACCCGTATTCTTTAAATAACTTTTTTTAATGTTTAGTCCTTACTAGAATATTCTAACATTTTATTTTTATCTTAGCAATAAATCCAATTATTTTAGTTAGACAAGTATAAAGCAGATAAAAATTATATATAAAGTCATAACTGCATTATCATGTTGTATAAGAAAAATGAAAGGAGATTGATAATGCTATATGCTACAAGAAGAATTAATTTAAGACACTTAGAAAAAGAAGAAAAAGTCCTTTTGAAAAAACTATGTGTGCTGTCAAAAAAAATATATAATCAAGCACTAGATAACATCGAAAACCATTTTAAAGATACTGGACAGTTTTTATTTTGGAAAGACAATTATAAACTAATTAAATCATTTTGGGCTTATAAAGAACTTGGTAGTAGATATCAAGCAATTTTAAAAGAAGCCGAAAGTAATTACAAAACCTTTATGACAACTATAAAAAATGGGAAACAATACAACCTATATAAAGATTGGCAGAAAGCTAATCCACCCAAGAAGAAGAAACATTATTTTCCATTAATATCTGAAAATTTTTCCCAAAATAATGGAATGGTTAAAATCCCCATGAGTATAAAGTATCGAAAGAGTTATAAAGATATATGGATAGCCCTTCCTCATGATCTTAAAGAAACTAAGATTAAAAAGATAGTTGTACGTCCTAAGTTTTATACAATGGAAGAATTTGAACTTTTGGTAATTTATAAAGTAGATGAAATTAGCTTAAACTTAGATAAGAACAATGCTTTAGCCATTGATTTAGGTGTATCTAATTTTGCCACTTGTGCTGACACTAATGGAAAATGCTTCATTATTGATGGTAAAAAAATAAAATCCATTAATCAAGGCTTTAATAAAACAGTTGCTAAAATTAACAGAATGAAAAAAAAGCAAGGTAATAAGGGATATACTAAAGGTTATAGAAAATTAATAAACAAAAGAACAAATCAAGTCCAAGACTATTTAAATAAATCTGTTGCTTTTATAGTTAATTATTGTATAAAAAATGAAATTGCCAATATTGCTATTGGTTATAATCAAGCATTCCAAGAATTATCTAATATTGGACATAGAAACAATCAAATCTTTACTCAAATGCCCTATTCTAAATTTCTTAAAAAGTTAAAGTTTAAATGCAAGAAAAATAATATTAATCTAACTATTGTTGATGAAAGTTATACAAGTAAAGCAAGTTTTTTAGATAATGACTTTCTTCCAGAAAAACGTTCTAATAAAAAATATACCTTCTCTGGCAAAAGAGTTAAACGTGGATTATATATAGCAAGTGATGGAAGGCTTATAAATGCAGATGTTAATGGAGCATTTAATATACTTCGCAAACGTAAGCTGGTTTCTCCTGCAATAATTAGGAGAATACAGTCTAGTGGTGTTGCTCAGCCAACTAGAATAAGGCAATAAGCAGACTTCTAGCAAAATGATGCATGACTTTATGAACGTGCCACTTGAGTCCTATTTAATGGGACTCTTTTTTATGTTTATCCTCTTGACATATCTAGAAAAATTTATCATAATGCTAGCAAAGCAAATAGAGAAAAGGAGTTTAAATTTATGGGATATCAAGAAAGTTGATATGGTTTTACTTTTATTTTTCTGTTAAAACAATTTGAACCTGACTTCTATAAAAATGTAAGTCATCATATAAAAAATAATTAAATTAATTTTTAATTTCAGTTATTTTTGGACAAGAATTACATAGTATATATTAAGTATGCAACAAAATTAATGATGAAAAAAGGATGCTGTTTAGCGAATTCAAACTGGTTAGGATAATATATATAAGAAAATTAAATAGGTTATAAATCTTAACTGGAATGAATTTGTCTTAGACAAGCACTTTTACTCATCTGGAGTAGAAGACTTGTTATAGTTTAGGGAAAGGATTTTACAAGCAAGCAAAGAACAGTAAGACGAATATTCCTTATACTTTATAAATTAAAAATACTAAAAAAATTATAAGGAGGAATGTGTATTATGAGTAGTTATTGGAGAAAAAAAACTGTAACACCTGATGATACAATTAGTTATTTAAATGCTCGTGAAGCATTAGAAGATTTGGGATATAAATATATAGGATATGAGGAAGTTTATGTTCCAACTAATGAAGATTGGGATGTATATGAATGTTTTGAAATTTATGAAAAAGATAACAAGCAATATGTTTTTGCAGGAATGGATAATTTCAACACAACTATATATCAAATCTATTTAAGACAGATATAAAGTATCATTTTTTAAAAGGAGCTTTGATTAAATTCAAAGCTCTTTTTGTATGCTATTATTTCTTTTTTCTAGAATATTTTCTCTTTAGCTTATATCCTTGTTTCTCTAATAATGCTTGGGTATAATCCTGCCCAACCCCTAATCTAAAACACTTTTCTAATATCACATCTTTTTTTAATAAGCTATTTTTTATAGTAAAGCCATTAACATTTAACAAAGCTTCAGCACAATTGAGGTCTAATCCAAAATAAAATGCTAGATTAATAAAAAGATTTTTCTGATGGTCTAGTTTATCATCTTTAAAATATGAGTTTTTTAAAGTATTTGGATTAATCATGTAATGCCTAAGTTCCTTTTCCACTTCTGATTTTGTATAGTGTTTATCATAACCAAAATCTAAGGAAGCTTCAGCAACATAGTCTACTTTTTCCGATTTAGATATATCTCTTATATCTTCCTCTATTTGCTTTAATAATTTAAAAGGGTCTTTTACTTTTATCTTTTTATATTTCTTTATTTGTATATTCTTTGGTTCAATTAAATAGTATTTCCTGCCGTAGATTAAATCTTCTATATACTTTTGAATGATTTGGCGTTCTATATCACTACCTTTAAGTGTAAGAAATAGATTATAGTATTCATCCAACTCTATTAATTTATATTTCTTATATTGATCTAGTAATTGATTAAATAGATTTCCACTCTCTTCATCCTTTTCTTGTGTCAACATATTGTTCATTATATTACTAATATTTATCTTTTCTTTTCCTATCTTAAGGATTAATCTAGTCTTCGGCTTGCTTAAAGAGATAATAGCTTTATTATACTCTTCTTCAATTTTATCTCTAATATGATTGTTATAATATTCTTTCCAAGCATTAGTAAAATAGTCTACATTCCATAGGTATCTATTGTATTTTTCTTTATCTTCCCTATCTTCATCTGCAATCTTAACAGCATTTCTACACTTTTGAATCCAGTTAGCTATTTTATAAACATCGTATTTTCTTATATCTATATTAAACAATTCATCCATTTCAATTCCTCCGAAATAATAGTTTAACAAATTTTGTAGAGTTATTATTGTTCTAATAATAACATCTTCAATGCTATTTGTCTATATTTTATCCAATATATTGGATAAATCGAACTAGCGATAATTTTAATTTCTGCTATATTGATTATACAAGGCGATAAACGTTCTTTGAAAACTGAATATTAATAAATGTTCCCCCTAAATACTTTTCCAGTTATAAACTCATAATTTCGGTAAGATAAGTATTAATTTCACTACTTTTATAAATACAGTAGGAGAAATAACTCCTACTTCCCTTTGTTATTGGAATAAAGAAGTAAAATTTTAAGTTTTATCTATAAATAACACTAAAAAATGAGAGGAGAATGTAAATGGAAACATTAGTATTAAATGAAATACATCCAAATTTTAAAAAACATATGAGAGGAATAGAAGCCACGACTACAAATTTTAGCACTGGTTTTGAGATAATATCTTATTTACCTAATATAACTAAAAAAGAAATAAATAATTATAGAAATGGAAACATTGAATTCAGAAAATTAGAGAGTATAGAAGGTTATATTCTATATTTAGTTAAGATTGGAAAAATAAAAAGCGAAATACTTTTTAACCCTTGTTTATATAAAGACGATAGGGTTGTAAGCTACATAAACAATAAAGGTAATTTAGCATATATACAAGCTATTGACTCAAATAATGGAAGATTGAAAGTTCTTAGAGCTATAGGTTTAACTGATAAAATCGCAAGACATCTTCACAAAGATTGGAAGGTAATGCTACAAAGAAATATTCAGCAAAAAGATTTAGTAAATTGGTATCAAAATCTTATAAAACGTTATTCAACTAAACAGTTATGGAATTTTGCAATACAAGTTGGAAAGTTTAAATCAAATAAATAAAAAAACAAAATTCCATTAAACAATTATAACTATTTTAAAACTGTAAGTAAAAGAATTCCAAAGTTCAAAATTCATAATGTAGCTACTACAAACCCGTGTCTTTAGATATGGGTTTAGGTAGCAAAGTTAACTGGAAATTCTTTTGGAGAGTTTTCAAATACTCTACCTTAGTCGTGCGTTTTTGATTTTTAAGAAGACTGCCTTAATAATTTTTATAGATTTATGTTGTAAATTCAATTATCAAAAAACAACTATAAAACTGAAAGGATTGATATAAATGAAACTAATGACAAGTAAAACTATTGAACCAATTGAAAGAGAACTAAAAGTAAAAACACCTATTCTTACTACTAAGAAGGAAATTATTAAAGATAGCTCTCTAAATAACAATCTTTTAATTGAGGGAGATAATCTACATACCCTTAATATTCTAAAATCAGAAGGCGAAAAAATAGACTTAATCTATATAGATCCTCCATATAATACTGGACGCTGTAATTTTGTTTATTCCGATAGCTGGAAGAACCATAGTTCTTGGCTTGAATTTATGAAAAAAAGATTGGTGTTGGCTAAAGATTTACTGAGTGATGATGGAGTAATTTTTATAAGTATTGATGACCGAGAGTATGCCTATTTAAAAATACTCTGCGACAATATCTTTGGAGAAAAAAAATATATAGACACAATCTTCTGGAAAAAGTGTTCCCATAAAAACCAATCTAAATATCTTTCTTCTAATGTAGAGCAAATATTAGTCTATGGTAATATTAAAAAGTTTAATAAACGTGATAGCAATCTAGACAATTATAAATACAAGGATGAGAATGGATATTACAGATTAGAAGCACTTAGAAAAAGTTCCTATGGGTATAAAAAATCACAGGATTATCCCCTCACTCTTCCAGATGGCTCAATTAGCTATCCTGATAATGAAATTGAGTTTATGAAAAGACAGAAAAAAAGTGCTGGTAAAAATGATCCATGCTGGGCTATCAGTTTTCGAACTTATCTAAAAGAACTTAAAAAAGGTAAAATTATTTTTAAGAAAAATAACAAATGTCATTATGGAGCATATAGAAAAATTTATGCTAAGAAAAATAATGTTCCTTACTCTAATATATTTGCGGAAGCTACAAATCAGAAATCTACTAAAGAATTAAAAGCTATGTTTGGTAAAAAGGTGTTTAATTATCCCAAACCCACTGACTTAATTAAATTTCTTATTAACCTCCATCCAAAGAAAGAAGGATTATCTATACTAGACTTCTTTGCTGGTAGTGGAACTACAGGGCATGCCACTTTAAGGCTTAATAAAGAAGATAATGGTAATAGAAAATTTATTCTCTGTACTAATAATGAAAATAATATTTGTGAAGATGTGACTTATAAAAGAATTCATAAGGTTATAAATGGATATAAAAATCAAACTAATGGAAAATTTGTAGAAGGTATTCCTGCTAATCTACTCTACTACAAAGCTAAATTTGAAGAAGACCTAGAACTCACAAAATCCGTTGCTTAATTTATAAAAAACTAAATATATTTCGGAATATTCTGCTATTAAAATACAAGGAGATGATTTGAATGATTATAAAAACAAATGAAATTGATATAAAACTAACTGATATGAATATAAATAATGCTTATTACTTTAAGAAAGAAAAATTAAGCATTGAGATTAATAACAACTTTTTAATTATAACAGACATTACAAATGCTCTGGGCTGGGGTAAAACCTGCCTAAAAGTTGCATTAAAATTCAAAATCGGTATAACTGAAAATACTCTTAAAAATATTCAAGAAATTTTAGATAAGTATAAATTAGGATTTAATGATTTGTTAGAAGAAGCTGTTTTAAACCTAATAAAAATTGAACTAAAGGCTTTACATGACCTTAAATGTGAATTTATAAGTGAGATGAGAAAGGGTGTATGGACTTATTCTCCATTTGTAAAAATTGATAAGAAAAAGGCTTACATACCTCCAAAGCGATTTGGTCGATATCAATTAATTAAAATGCTATTATCTGGGAAAATCAAAACAAGTGATGAAGTAATAAAATCTATTGTGGAAACACCTTCTAAGAAGCAAAAGACTAAACTTTACGATGATACAGTTATTACTTTTAAAGCTAAAGATATTTTTGTTGAATTCCTTATAGAAATTGAAAAACCAGAAGTTAAAAAAGTAGCATAGAGAATTACAAACTTAAAATATAAAGAATTAGAAAATTACAGAACTGGCCAGTTCTTTTAAATAAATACACTCATTCAATCGCAAGGATGCGATAAATAGAATAATTTAAGGAGAGATAGAATTATGAATAATAAAAACAATTTTTTAGAAAGTCCATTGTTTGTGAAAATCAAGGAAACTATAAAAATTACTGCTGACAAAGAATTTTTTCTGTTAATTACTAATCATTTTATATCCAATAGCTATTTAAGTGTTAGCTCAAATCTTTTAGATTACTTTAATATCTTACTTAAAGAAAATATTGTTGATAAAGGTGATATATCTGATATTTATTTAAATGAATTGAATAAACTAAAAGATTTACATGATGATAATACTCCTGATCCTACTGTTACAAAAATAGATGATATTGATTTTGTTTTAAAAGGTAGTCTTTTATTTGAAAAGATTGTAGATATTATGGTAAAAACACATGACATAGAATTCTTTAATTTAATTACTAATTACCTTTTAGATACTGGCACTCTGAATGAGACTACAAATTTATGTTTCTATTTTGGTGAGCTAGGAATACGAAAGCTAATTACTCATGAAGATGTAGGAAAATGGTATTTACAATCAATTCACATTGATGCTAATTAATTAGATAATATAAAAATTAGAAAAGGAGAGATTTTATGAATAATACATATTGGAAATTAAACAATGATAAAGGTGGTATAGAAATTTATTTTGATGATAAACCTGAACAATCTATACTTGATAAATTAAAGCTTAATAGATTTAGATGGTCTAGGCGAAATAAGTGTTGGTATGCTAAAGAAACACCTGATAGAAAAGAGTTAGCAATAGAATTAACCTCTGATGAAAAGGCTTTAGAAATAATCAATTCTAGTTATAAAGATGTAGTAAAACAAGATTTTGAAAGAGCTGAGGCAAGAATTAAATATTATGAGGACAAAGCTAAATACCTTGAAGAACAATCTAAAGAAGAACATAAAAAAGGTGCTGAAATAAGATCCCATATTCCCTTTGGACAACCTATATTGGTAGGTCATCATTCAGAAAAAGGTCATAGGAGAGCAATAAAAAGACTAGAAAACTCTTATGACAAGGCTAATGAATTAAGTAAAAAAGCTGAATATTATAGAGAAAAAGCTGAAGCTACTAGACGGTATATATCAGAAAAAAAAGACCCTAAAGTTGTAGAGAGAAGAATAGAAAGATTTCTAAAAGACAAATCTTTCTATATCAAAACACGTGATAATATTGTTAACTCAAAAAAAGATATATCCGTTGAAAAATACAATGATATCATTTCAAATTTAGATGAAAAAATTAACTATTGGAAAAATTATCTTAATGAAATAGGATACATCACTATTTTAGATATTGATGAACAAACTAAAATTACTCTTAAATTTAAAAGATCCAAAATTTCAGATAGCTGTGGAAAAACCTATGCATATAAAACTGAACATAATAATAAAACATATACAGTATGTGAAAACTATGCCAATTGCTGGTCTGTATACTTAGGAGATTTAGATACAGTAAAAATAACTACTCCATGCTTAAATAAGTTTAAAACCCTTAAAAAAGTTAAACTTTGGCTTCAATTGTATGTTAATAGTTTAAATTCTTAGTACCAAGCATAAAACAAGGCAATTTCTTTTGCCTTGTTTTATATTATCTCTATGAACCTATAAAATTAACTGAAATCTGAAAAATAGTTTGAACATATAAAATTATTGTATATACCACTATACTCAATATCATCCCTGTAAATCCAGACCACTTCATCTTGTGGCTACCTATGCCACCTATTAAAGTAATATAAGCATTTATTAGAAAAACAATTATACAAATAGGTTGTGCTAATACTTGTAAAGCCCATATAGCTTCACCTTGTTTCCTTGTAATATAAGAAGTTGCTTTGTCCAATGCTTTTTCATCTGCTGGATCTTTAATTGAATAACTGCTTTCTCTATTTATTTTATCCAAAGTTTCTATTCCAGTTTCTAAATAGTCATTATCTTTTTTTCCTTCTTCTTCTTCCGAAAAAACTGTTATTCCAGTCATACAAATCATTATTATAATTACCGTTATAAAAATACTTTTTTTCATAAAACACCTCACCTCCAATTCATTTCATAAACTCAAATTTCTATAATATAGATAAAGGAAAAGACCTTAATTAGCCTTTTCCTTGGTATTATTATCTTCTTTGTTTATTTGTGGTTTTAAGGTTTGTATCGGTTTAAATGTATAGACAGGGTTTAACTTGTTATCTATTCTATCCTCATACAGAGCTGATTCTCCAAAGTGATCTCCTTCTTTTACCTTCTTAATATTTAGTTTCTTTAAACCTTGTTTGTTATAACCTATACTCGTTATTTGTCCCTTCTGGTTTGTTAAGATATTGTCTATACCATTTTTCTTTAGAAGTAAGTTTCTATCAGTTTGAGGGTTGTTCCAATTTTTCTCAAATTCATGAATGTTTTCTTTGTCAGATTTGGATAACAAATTCCTGTTCTTTATTAAAAGCGTTCCTCCACCTTTGTGAGAAACATAGTCAAGTCCACGGTCTTGTAAATATTGCTTTGATCTTATAGGTTGCTTAGTATTTCCAGTCATTTTATAACCTAATGTACCATCTTTTTTATTATAATTTTTACTCCCAAATCCTTCTACTCTACCCATAAAATCATTTTTACTATTTTCTATCATAGAGCGGAAGTCTGTTGCCCCATCGCTTACATCTCCACTAAGTGCTAATCCCCCTGCCACTTTGGAAGTCGCCAAAGCTCCATCGAATGCCTTTTGTGATACTTTTCCTGCTACTCCCATTGCTTTACCTAATTTTGATTTTGTACCATTTTGTAGTTTATTTGAATTTTGCTTAGTTTTATCATCTTTAAAAGAACTTGATTTTCCTTGTTTCTTGTGATTACTTGAGCTTGAAAATGCTTCTGCTGATTTACTTGCTATCGCACTGGTTTGTTTGGCTAACAGCTTTCCTTGTGAAATAGCAAAATTTCCACTTATCCCAAATATTGTTGTCCTAAAAAATTCTGTTAGTGGCACTAGAGAACAAGCTATTACTAATTCTTCTATTCCCCTACTAGCTCCTTGAACATTTAATATAAAAGCAAATGAGAATGCATGAAAGGCTTGTAGGAATACATTAGCAACTAACTCTTTACTCCAATTATCAAGCAATCCTTTCCCTTTAACAGTAAAAGCCATACTAACTACAAAGACTGGTCCTATTGCTACTAATATAGCTATCATTATACTTCTCATAATATATACAAAATTAAGATATAAATTAGCTATAAAATAAAATAATTCTACAACAAGTCCTGCTATTGTACCACTATGATTAGCTACTCTTCCTCCATCTGACCAATCTACTTGTGTGGCAAATATATCTACAATAGAATTATTTATTGTTGTCATTAATTGAGTTAATGGAATTATAGAAACTAATAAAAAACCTACTAAGAACAATTTTTGAAGTGTCTCCATAATACTAATCCTCAAGGAAGGAT
>NZ_JBAKFX010000076.1:0-14184 GCF_037577855.1 Dethiothermospora halolimnae
TTTTGTAAAGATTTATTTCAAAATTTCCAGTAAAAATAGGAATTTATTGATTTCTACCTTATCTTAATCTAATCTTGTGAATCCAAGGGCTATCGCCCATTAAAATTTTTGAGATGCGAAACTTCTGCTATCTAATTATATATTTTATTTAGTAATTTGACATAAAAAAACTACTCTATTTTTAGAGTAGTTTTAGAAATTAATAAGCTCTTTTTAAAATTCCCTTTAACTCTTTTTTCGTAACTGATCTTGGGTTACCCAATGTACAAATATCTTCTATAGCTTTACTTGATATATCCTCTATACTTTCTTCAAATTCATCCCTATCTATTCCTACTTCTTTTATACAAATTGGTATATTAAGTCTTTTGTTTATTACTTTTATTGCTTCAATTAAACTTATTACACCTTCTCTACAATTTGAAGAAGGTAATCCCAATATTTTTGATATTGTTGAATATTTCTTAGTAATATTATCAATTATATTGTTTGCTATTCCTGAATTATATTCAATAACATAGGGAAGCAATATAGCATTTGCCCTTCCATGGGATAGTTTAAACTTTGCTCCCAATGAATGGGCCAAGCTGTGGTTTATCCCTAGTCCAGCATTATTAAAAGCTATTCCTGCCATACATGATGCAAAATGGAGTTTTTCTCTAGCTTCCATATCATTACCATCATCATATGCTCTTATTAAGTAACTAAAAACATTTTTAATAGCTTTCTCTGAATATACATCAGTATAATCTGACGCATCCTTGGCAACGTAAGCTTCTAGAGCATGGGTTAAAACATCCATACCCGTATCTCCCGTAACTGAAGGAGGCACTGATTTTGTGAATTCACAGTCTATAATAGCAACATCAGGCACCATGATATCATCAACTAGTGGTATTTTTAAGTTCTTCTCTTTATCAGTTATAACTGAATAAGAAGTAACCTCAGAGCCTGTACCACTAGTGGTGGGGATTGCTATAAAGGTTGGTTTATTTATATTATCCCTATCAACTATTTCTTCTGCTGTTTTTATATTAAAATATAACATGGCTTTAGCTGCATCTATAGATGATCCCCCGCCTATTGCTAATAACAGATCAGGTCTATATTCCATCATGTTCTTTAAACCTTTTTTTATCAAATCCAATGATGGATCTGGTTTTACCTTATCAAAAATCTTATATTCTATCTTGTTAGAATCTAATATTTCTGTTGCTTTTTCAACTAAACCAAATTTAATCATAAACTCATCAGTTACTATATATACCCTCTTTTCAGTTATTTCATTAAGATATTTTACTGAATCTATACCATATTGTACTTTAGTCCTCTGTTGAAATTTTTTCATATTAGTACCTCCAATTACTTTTAAACAGTTTCTTCCCAATTCGCAGGATATACCACATATATAAATCTACATTCTCCAGGAGCACTAAACTTAATTGATGTACCCTTTGGTATCAAAACCATATCTCCTTTTTTATTAACAACTTTTCTATCTTCTATTACTATTTCTAAAGTTCCATCTATTACATAACATATCTCATCATATTTTAATGTCCAATCAAATGTTGACTCTTTCATTTCCATAACTCCACAGCCCAGTCTAGGGCTTTCATCTAAAGTTAATACATTTTTCAAATAAACTTGATCCCCATCTTTTCCCGTATTAAACTTTTCAGGTTTTACCGTTTCTGTTTTTATAGAAATAACTCCACTTTTATCTACTTCTTTAGTAAATTCTTCTTTATTTCCTATCTGAGTTTCCACAACTTTTTTTACAATCTCTTCTATCATTTCTTTACTTATTCCATTCATTATTTCTACCTCCCTTTACTCTTTGCTTACTTCCACTTCTTTAACAGTTTTATTTGCTATAAGCATAGCTAAAATAACTGCTGTTACTCCACCAACTATTTTTCCTATAACCATAGGAAATATCATATCTTGAGCCACACCTGCAGTAAATCCTAAATGGTCTCCAAATACAAAAGATCCACTAACTGCAAAGGCAACATTAATTATCTTACCTCTATTATCCATATCCTTCATCAATCCAAACATTGGTATATTATTAGCTAATGTTGCAACCATACCTGCTGCTGCTACATCCCCCATTCCCAATACTTTACCTAGTTTTAATAGTGGTTTATTAAAAACTTTTGTTATTACATATACCATTGGAAATGCTCCTGCCAGCATTAAGGAAATTGATCCTACTATTTCTATGCCTTCTGAAACTGGTGCCATACCTGGTATTACTACAAAACCTGTTAAAGTTTCAACTGTTATCGCCGCTAATCCAACTGTTATTACTGCAACTACACCTTTACCAAATATAGTGAATCCCTTTATCATTTTCTCTGGTATTCTCCATAACCCAATAGATAATATAGCTGCAACTATAATTATTGGAACAAGATTACTAACTACCATTTTTATACTAAATCCTGCTACTAATCCACCAACTAAAGAACCTAAAGGTACTGTTATAATTCCTGCCAAAATACCTGTTGCTAAAAATTTATGATCTTCTTTTTTTATAATTCCTAAAGCCACAGGTATAGTGAATACTATAGTTGGTCCCATCATAGCACCTAGTATAAGTCCAGAAAATAATCCAGCATCCTTCGTTTGTGCTAATTCCATAGCTAAAGGATATCCTCCCATATCATTGGCTAATAATGTAGTAGCAAACATTGATGGATCTGCTCCTAAGGCCTCATAAATAGGAATAACTACAGGCTTAAGTATATCTGCTAGTACCGGTGCTAAAGATACAACTCCTACCATAGCAAGGGCCAATGAACCCATTGCCATAATACCTTCTTCAAATTGTTCCCCTATTCCAAATCTATTTCCTATAATCCTGTCAAGGGCACCTAATGCCATAAAAAATACCATTATATATACTATAATCTCATTTATATTCATGATGTTCCTCCCTTTATATATAAAATATTTTATTTTTGTGGTAGTATAGCTTTCATTTCTCCATGGGGTCTTGGTATAACATGCACTGAAATTAATCTTCCAACTTTTTCTGCCGCTGCAGCCCCTGCATCTACTGCTGCCTTAACTGCTCCTACATCTCCCCTTACCATTATAGTAACTAGTCCTGCTCCACTTAACTCTCTTCCAACTAACTCTATATTTGCAGCCTTAGACATTGCATCAGCTGCCTCTACTGCTCCTACCAATCCCTTTGTTTCTATCATTCCTAAAGCTCCGCCTGTCATTGTTCTTCCTCCTTTAAGTATTTATTCTATTTAGAACCGTATCTGTTATTTCACTTATTTTATCAATATCACATATATTGAAATCTACTTTTATTATAGTTACAATTTTCTCTATTAAGGCCTTATTATTTTCATTTATTTCTTCTTTTTTGTTAACTTTTTTCCTTATATCCAATTTTCCATATACAATGTTTATATCCATCTCTTTTAAAACATCTTTAACTCCAGGGGATATAATCATTGAATCATCTACTATGAAAACCTTATTATCTTTATCTATAAATTGATTTAAGTTGTTTTTTCTTACTAATGTCTTTTTCAAATAATCACCCCTTGATTAATCAAAATCTTCTTCTACTTTAAATTCATCTATAATTCCAACAATTGTTGCATCTACTGGAGCATTTAATCTATCTATAACTCGTCTTGATGGGCTACCCTTTACAATCAATACTATATCTCCAATTCCCGCTCCAACACTATCGGTTGCAACAAAGGTTTGAGAGTTTTTCATATTATTGCAACAATCTATGGAAGCTACAATTAGTAATTTAAGGCCATTTAACTCTTCGCTTTTTCTTGTAGACCAAACATTGCCTATAACCTTACCAATCTCCATACTTATCTTCCTTCCTAAATTACTTTCTTATTACATTTATTTTATTTATTCTAATGTAGTCGTGAGCCAGAGGGGTAACCAATGAGTTTTTATCTATAAGTATCTTTTTATGTCCTTTTAAAAAAGCCTCTTCAATATCCTTTTCTATAACTAATTTTTTAGTTAAACTAATTTTCTCACTATCTATAGCCTTTTCTCTTTTAGTTGAATTTTCTTTTTCTAATCCCTTAATAATTTGTTTTTTAGTTAGAATTTCTATTCCAAATTCTATAAGTTTACTTTCATACTCTTTAAATAAGCTATATATTTTTTCATTTGATGTTTCTTTGAACTTTTTATAAATTATTCCTTCATCCAATATTATTATTTTTTTGCCATATAAAGCTCCAGATATAACTATATGGGAAATATTACTATTATCCCTTCCTTGGGCTATATCAACCAAATCTTTATTGGTAAGTTTAGGAACTATTATATAATCTATATCATCAATATCTTTTTCTAAGTTAAATTCGTCTAAAAAGATATTGTTTGTCCACTTTGAAGTTATTTTTTTATATTTTTCTTTGTTTGACTTACTGTCAGTAATTAATACTTTTTCTAATCTTTTTTCTAAATCTAATGTATCTATCTTTTTTAATACTTCTGTTGTTATAACTTTAACTAATTCTTCTATATTCATAAGTTCCTCCCCTATGCTTCACAATTCATTGCTATTCCCAGTGGAGTAACTAAAAATGGATTTAAAGGCTTATGGGTGGGAATTTTTGTCTCTTTTTCTATTACATTTTCAATTCCTTCAAGACAACAAGTCCCTCCAACCAAGTATATATTTTCTACATCATAGTTAGATATATTTCTCCTAACTATGGATCCTATTTTTTCAATAACAGGACGAACTATATTAAATATCTCCCCCTGTCTTTTTTTATCCTTTTTCAGCTTCTCAGCCTCTTCAAATGTAACTTTATAGCTACCTGATATAACCAGTGATAAGTGGGTTCCTCCTGTTGCTTCATCAACAGTGTGTATTACTTTACCGTCTCTAATTATAGATAATCCTGTTGTACCTCCACCTATATCTACTATAACTCCATTATCTATATTTAAAACTGCATTAGCAGCAGTAGGTTCATCTAAAATAGTTGTTACCTCAAGACCGGAACTTTCTACTACATATTTATGGGTCTCACAGTCTCCCTCTTCAGTTCCAGGAGGTACTGCAATTGCCGCTTTATTAAGTTCTATATTAAGTCTTTTCTCTAGCTTATCTTTTAATTTATTGACAATTTCACATGCTCCAATATAATCTACAACCAAACCATCTTTCAGCACCTGTGCAAACTCCATCTCACAGGCTATTGGCTTTTTATCTTTATCTAAAACAACTAAAACTATATATGCTGTTCCCAAGTCAACTCCAACAAGTAAATCATCTTCTTTATCAAATTTTTTCGTTTCTTCTAAAGTATTTTCAACTTCTTCTATAAGATTATTTACCTCTGTAAAATCCATATAATAATCTTCCTCTCTAAAGAATGATTTCTCCCTTTGCATCTTTTTTACAACCTGTAGCATTAGCTTCATCAAAGTCAATATGCATGCTTAGGTTATAATTATCATTTACTCTGACTGTAATATCTTCAAAAATTACTGGTCTATCACTATTTATTTTGACCTTAACTGTTTGTTTATCAGCTACATTAAATTTTTTAGCATCTTCTCTATTCATATGAATATGTCTTTTGGCTACTATTACAGATTGTTCAGCTTTTATCATAGTATCTTCTGTGGCTATATATATATCTTCACTTCCGTTTAAATCTCCAGACTCCCTTACTGGAGGATTTACTCCTAGTACCCTTGCATCAGTCTTTGATACTTCAACTTGAGTTTTACTCCTAGCAGGTCCTAATATCGCAACTCTATCTATAACTCCCTTTGGTCCTATTAATCTAACCCGTTCTTCATACTGAAACTGTCCTGGTTGAGAAAGCTCTTTCTTTTTTGTCATTTTATAGGCTCTTCCAAATAAAATTTCCATATCTTTTTCACTTAAATGAACATGTCTTCCAGAAGTCTCAATAGGAATGGTTTTTTCTTCGCTTATATTGTCTACAACTTTTTTTACTATCTCTTTTACAAATGATTCATCCATATTAACACTCCATTCTATTTGTAAATATTAGCCTTTTCTTTACACATCATTATATAGACTCCACTACTTAATCTATTTAAAGCCTTTATTATATCTACTCGCTCCACTTTAGAATCTTTTCTAAAGGCCTTTATACATGATAATTCTGTCTCCCTTATACTACTTCTTATGGAATTTAACTTTATTATTATTTCTCCCATACTATAATTTGGTAGTATATGACCTATTTTAAAGTGTTTTTTAGGATTATGGGACATCGCCCTTAATTCTTTCTCATCTAATCCTATAACTTTAATGTTATTTAAGTTCTCATTTAAAACTTCTGCCCTCAGTATATCCCTTACACTTTGTAACACATCTTCAAGGTCATTTAATAACCCTTGCTTATTTTTTGAGTTAGCTAAGACTTGGAGTTCTAATATTTTTGATTGGAGACTATCTAATTTTCCTCTAAAAACTATTCTTAAATCGTCTTTATATACTAATTTATTTCCATAAATCTGAGTCATATGTTCTGGTTTTTCTTCAAATGCTCCACCAGAATAATAAGAGATATATTTAGGAGAAATCTTTTTATAAGGAGTCTTTATCTTTTCATAAACAACCTCATCCTTAGGGTTGTCCATAGCATTACCTTCATCTAAATCCCCTTCTTTGCCGATACATAACTCTACATTCTTTTCTTTTAGATACTGTTTTGCTGAAGGAGTAATTATAACATTTTTATCTACAAAATATTTTTTCGGTGAATTCCTTTTAAACTCTCCTCTAAGAGTTGCCTCGGTTAAAACTTTCATTTTTTCACTCCTTTTAAAAGGTTAAATATCCAGACCAAAAGAAATTTTTGGTCCGGATTTTTATATTATTCCTTTGACTTAGGAAGAATAGTCTCAACTTCATTATGAGGTCTTGGAATAACATGTACAGAAATCAGTTCTCCTACCTTTTCTGCAGCGGCAGCCCCTGCATCTGTAGCAGCTTTAACTGCCCCTACATCACCTCTTACCATTACAGTTACTAATCCTCCACCTACTTGTTCTTTACCTACTAAAGTAACATTAGCTGCCTTTACCATAGCATCCGATGCCTCTATTGATCCTACTAATCCCTTTGTTTCTATCATTCCCAATGCATTCATTCTTGCCATTTTTTAATTCCTCCCTTAATTTAAATAATTTTATTGTATTTTTTTTAATTGTTCCATAACCATCTTTGTTATTAATTCGATATCAACATCTTTATTATCATTTTTCTTATTAATTTCTTGAGGGTTTATACCTAAATCATTTACACCATAGGCCATTCTTCTTATATTTATAAGATTCATAGGAGTAACATTGTCAGATGTAGCACTGCCACCTATTGCTCCACAGCCTAATGTAAATGATGGTGCTAAATTTGTACTAAGACCAACTGCCCCTTGAGATGATGGTGTATTTACTAAAAATCTAGATACAGGCTTCTTTAATGCAAATTCTCTTATTATCTCTTCATTTTGTGAATGAATTGATAAAGTATGTCCAAGTCCACCATTTTCTAATAACTTAAAACATAGTTCACAACCTTCTTCCCAGTCCTTAACTGTATAGAAGCCTAAAAGAGCAGTTAATTTCTCTTTTGAGAAGGGATAATCTTCACCAACCCCTTTTTCTTCACATATTAAAACCTTCGTATTCTCTGGTATATCAATTCCAGCCATAGCCGCTATAGCCTCTGCTGTTTTTCCTACTATTTTAGGATTCATTCCTCCATTGGGTCTTTCCATAACCCTAACTACTTTTTCTAACTTCTTACCAGTTAAAAAGTAACCACCTTGATTTTTAAGCTCTCTTTTTACTTCATCTGATATACTTTCATCGGTAACTATTGATTGCTCTGAAGCACATATTGTCCCATTATCAAAGGTCTTACTTGCAAAGATTCTACTTATAGCCATCTTGATATCTGCACTTTCTTCTATATAAGCAGGCACATTTCCAGGACCAACTCCAAGGGCAGGGGTTCCAGAGCTGTAGGCTGATTTTACCATTGCTGATCCTCCTGTTGCTAATATAAGAGAAACATCTTTATGTTTCATAAGCTCCTGAGTTCCTTCCATAGTAAGCACTGTCATGCATCCTATAAGCTCCTTAGGTGCTCCCATCTCTTCAATAGCTTCTCTTAATATTTCGACTGTTTTTGCTATACATTTCTTGGCACTTGGATGGGGACTAAATATTATTCCATTACCTGCTTTAAGGGATATTAGTGCTTTATATATTACAGTTGAAGTTGGATTTGTTGATGGAACCAACCCTGCTATAACTCCAACCGGTGTTCCTATTTCTATTACCTTACTTTCTTTATCTTCATTTATTATCCCGATGGTTTTCATGTCTTTGATAGAGTTATAAACTCCCTCACTGGCTAGTTTATTTTTCTCTAATTTATCTCTCCATTTACCAAATCCTGTTTCTTCTGAAGCTAATTTGGCTAATGATTCTGATGATTTCAGTGCACTTTTAGCCACATGTTTAACAGTTTTATCAATAGCCTCAGGTGTGAATTTAGCAAATTGACTCTGGGCCTTTTTTGCTTGTTTTATTAAACTTCTAACCTCTTGAATAGAAAGTAGATCCTTATCTTCTAGTGACAATTTACTTTACCTCCTCTTTTGAACATTTTGTTAATGCATCTATTAATTGATTTTTCTTAGCAAATTTTATTTGTTTTTTCTCTATGGATATGTTATCTACCATTCTAGCTATTTTTCTAAGATCTGTAACTTTCAAAGTTAACAGTTTATCTTTATTTTTTATGTCTATTTTTTTGCCTTTATAATTTATAATCAATGATCTTTTATCTCTATTATGTGATTGATTTTCCTTTTTAACGTCTTTCTCTATCTCTTTATCTGTATCTTCTTGCTTTTCTTTTTTTTCTATTTCTTTATTTTTTTCTTCTTTATCTTTGAAATTATTTTTTAAGTTTAATACATTTTCTAGTCCATAAGCTGTTCTAGCTATCACATCAACTGATACTACCTTTCCAACTTTATCAGCAGCAGTCGCTCCTGCATCTACTGAAGCCTTTACTGCTCCTATATCACCGGTAATCATTATAGTTACTAGTCCACCTTTAGCATAATCAATACCCATAAGTTCGATATTTGCTGCCTTTAAAGATGCATTAGCAGCTTCAATTGCACCAACATATCCATAGGTCTCTATTAAACCTAATGCTTGTCCTTTCATTTAAATCACCATCTATTTTTAGTATTTAGTCGGATTATCAGCAACAAATTTAACAGCATCAGCAAAGGCATCACATGCTGCTTTACATGCTGATTGACTTCCTGTTAACAATCCTCCACCAAAGTTTGTTTCTGAAGGTGGTCCGAAAAACTCAGACATTTTAACATTGGCTGCTTTCATTGCAGCATCTAGTCCATACATGGATTCGAGGGGAGGAGCAATTAGATATGCTATAGCTTCTCCTTCTTTTATGCCTGCTTCTTTGGACAAATGAGTCCCTGTTCTAGAAACACAATGGGCAAAGTACACTATAGAATCATCATCATTGGCACTATAAAAACAAGCATCATTCTCTATAAAATCAACTGCAGCATCTAATCCACTTCTAACTTCTGCAGGACTTGGCCCTGAAATTATTCCTATACACTCTCCTGCTAGCTTAGTATTAGCATTATCTGCACCACCGTAAAATGATGCTGAATATACAACCTTTATTTCTGCTTTTTTTGTAGCTTCATCTAAAGCTACATAAGTCACATCATCACAGTCAGTGGTAAGAATACCTATACTTCTATGGTCTGAATCTAGTTTGAATTCTTTAGCCATATCATCATTTACATTAGGAATAAGCTTTACACTTAATACACTGGCCTTTAATGGGTCATTTCTCATAATAACTCCCTCCAAAATATTATAGTTTTAAATCTAGTCCACTGGCTTTTTGTTCTAACATTTTTTTAATTATATCCGATATGTGGGCTCCTGCCTCAACCGCTGGAGTTCCTCCCTTATGAATATTTGAAATAACAGTTCTTCTTGACTCTGGCATCCCCACTTTACTTTTGTATGCCATATAACAACTCATACTTTCAGCAGTGGCAAGTCCTGGTCTTTCTCCAATCAGTACAACTGTCACCTCTGGTTCTAATATCTCTGATACCATATCCATAGCTGGTACTCTACCATGTTTTACAAAAAATGGAGTGCCTACATCTATCCCATGGACATTTAACCCCTGGATAATTGCTGCTAATGTATCTTTAGCATTTGTTTCTATAGCTGTAGAACTTAGTCCATCAGATATATATATCTGAACCTGAGGTTTATGTTTACAGTTTTCTTTTATCTTATTAATTGCGTCTTCTCCAAATTTCCTTCCTAAATCAGGTCTTGTAAGGTATTCGTCTTTATCTTTACACTGAGTGTCTATGCTAAGCCATCCCATTTCTTTTAAATACTCTTCTGAAACATATGTGAATACTGCATCCATAGCTACTGCATGATCTGCTCTAAATCTTAATAAACTCTCAGTTTTGTATCTGCTCCCTGTTCTTCCTACTCCTATTCTTGCCGGTGAATTTTCTTTTAATTTTAAATAGGCTTCCTTATTTTCTGGATTTTCAACTAACAATTGTTCCTTTATATCTACCTTTGTTATATCAGTTAGCTCTTCATCTCTTGTTAAGTCACACTGTAAATTATTGTTACATTCTTTTTTAGAGTCACCTTTTGTACCCATCTCATTTATAACTTGCTCTATTATGTCTTTTAATTGGTTTTCTGAAACCACTTTCATCCCTCCTTATTTGGATAAAACTTTTATTTTATAAATATGGAAGCATCTCCCGCTCTTTTAGTTAGTTTTCCATTTTCATAAATTCCCATTTTCTCTAGCCACTGTTGGAATTCTTTGATTGGTTTTAGGTTTAATGTATCCCTTAATGTAGCTGCATCATGGTAACCTGTACATTGATAATTAAGCATTACATCATCACCATGGGGAATTCCAATAAAGTAATTACATCCAGCATTAGATAATAAAACTGATAAATTTTCTATGTCATTTTGATCTGCTTTCATATGGTTTGTATAACAAGCATCAACTCCCATTGGTATCCCTGTTAATTTACCCATAAAGTGATCTTCAAGACCTGCCCTTATAACCTGCTTATTATCATATAAATATTCAGGACCAATAAAACCAACAACTGTATTTACTAAAAATGGATTGTATTTTTTAGCTAATCCATAGCATCTAGCTTCTAAAGTAACTTGGTCCACGCCATGATGGGCATCTGCTGATAATTCTGAGCCTTGTCCAGTTTCAAAATACATAACATTTGGTCCTGTTGCGGTTCCCTCTTTAAGGACTAAATCATTTGCTTCTTGTAATATGTCAGCAGTTACACCAAATGCTTCATTTCCTTTTTGAGTTCCTGCTATACTTTGAAATATAAGATCCGATGGTGCACCTTTTTTTATTGCTTCCATCTGTGTTGTTACATGGGCTAATACACAGTTTTGAGTTGGTATCTCCCATTTTCTTTTGATATCTTCAAATAACTTTAATACATTTGAAACACTATCAACAGTATCATTTACAGGATTAAGACCAACAACAGCATCTCCCACTCCATAACTTAAACCTTCATATGCTGAAATCAAAATTCCATCTACACTATCAGTAGGGTGATTAGGCTGTAACCTAAAAGATAAGGTTCCCTCTTCCCCTATAGTGGTATTACAATGGGCTGTTATTTTTATTTTTTTAGACCCCTGTATAAGGTCTAGATTTGACATAAGCTTTGTTACTGCAGCAACTATCTCACTGGTAAGTCCCCTGCTAACTCTTTTTATATCTGCACCTGTAGTTTCACTTGATAATATCCATTCCCTAAGCTCTGATACAGTCCAGCTTTTAATTTCTCCATAGATTTTCTCATTCACTGCATCCTGAATAATCCTAGTTACTTCGTCCTCTTCATAGGGGATAACTGGATTATTTCTTAAATCTTCAAGCTTTAAATTTCCTAATACCTCTTTAGCTGCAACCATTTCTGTTATAGATTCAGCAGAAATTTTAGCAAGATTATCACCTGACTTTTCTTCATTTGCTTTTGCCAACACTTCTTTTATATCTTTAAACTGATATACTGTTCCAAATAATTTAGTTTTTAATCTCATTATCTTCACCTCTTTATATTTAATAACTAAATAACAATGTTTTAACCACTACAGGGACTACTTTACCATCAGCTAAAGGTTTACCAATATCTATATAATCTCCATTTTCAACTTTAATAGAGTCTATACATACTACATCTTTTTTAAACTTAAGCTGAGTATTCAAGGTTTGTCCCAAAACCTTTGCCATATCCTTTTCTATTATTACTATCAATGGTGCATCTTGATTAATTATTTCTTTCATACCACTAATAATAGATCTTGAAAGTCTTTGTATTTCATCAAAACTTGATTCTTTCACCCCCTTAAGGGCTAAAGCTACAAGTTGTTTTCCACTTTCTAAGTTAAACCACTTTAGCTTTTCAGATATGGTTTCACTAATATCCTTAAAAGATTTATTTTCATCTTCAGATGTTAACTTTAATATAGGTATATTTTTAATAGGTAAAACTTTATTGCTAACAGTTATTGTACTACCACTTATATCTGTAGTATGGGAACCTGCTCCAACCACTGTGGCGCTTATTGTCTCTAAGGATTTTATTAATTTTTTATCTTTAATCATTTGAGAATTATATATTGAGTTTCCCAATATTATACCTATATCTTGATATTTAAAAATATCCTCTGTATCGTTTTCTATTACACAGTCTGCCACTCCACCAGATAACGATATATAGTCTATACTGTAATCCCTTCTTAAGTCATGGTCTGTTACCATCAGTTCAAGTTTTTCATCTTTAGGTTTACTTCCCACCACCTGTGATAATACATTTGCCATTTCATTTGTTATTTTTTCTATTTTTTCCTTATTAGCGACATCTCCGACATTTATATCTATCCCTATTTTTTCAGATAGTTTCTTAATTTTTTCCGATATATATGTGATCTTACTATTAGCTTTATCTACTTTTATAAGTCTTCCTCCTATATCAAGACAAGACGTATCTATTACATCACCATTTTTAAAAACCGCAATATTAGTGGTTCCGCCACCAATATCGAGATTAGCAACTACACAACCTCTTTCCTTTGATATTACTGAAGCATTAGCTCCTTTTCCTGCAATAATCCCTTCTAAATCGGGCCCTGCTGTTGCAACAACAAACTCTCCAGCTAATCCACTTAGAGTATTTAAAACCTCCTGGGCATTCTCTTTTCTAGCCGTTTCTCCCGTTATTATTACTGCTCCTGTATCTACTAAATCCGCCTTAACATTAGCTTTTTTATACTCTTCTTCTATTATTTCTCTAACTTTTAGTCCGTCTATTTCTGTTAATGACCTTAAGGGAGTAAAATATATATCACTTCTATATATGATTTCTTTATCTACTATCTTTATTCTAGGTACTGATGTCATGGAAGCTGTGTTTTCTATTGTTATCTCGCTAAAAACTAACTGTGTTGTAGATGTTCCTATATCTATACCAACACTTAATATATCTTCCTTCATATTATCCTCTCCTTTTAAAGACAAAAACAAAAAGGCCAAAGAAAATATTCTAGCTTTAGAATATCTCTTTGGCCCCTTTGCCATACCTGAAAACACTCCATTGTGTTTTTATTAATTTTTGAAATCAAAGACTATTTTCGTTCCTGTATCTGCAGTATCTATATTTAAGTTTCCCTTCAGCTTATCTTCAACAATCCTTTCAACAATGCTAAGTCCTAAGCTTTCATCCCTAACTAATTCTAAGTCAAAACCTACACCATTATCTATAACTGATATACTTGAATACATCGTTCCTTTTTGTATATATATATCAATACTTCCTTCTTTTTTGTCCTTAAATGCATGCTCTAATGAATTTTGAAGTAATTCATTTACTACAAGAGCTATAGATCCCTATATGTTAGGATAGTTGTCGTATAGAATATAAATAGTATAATATAATTACGACAATAACCTAAGGAGAATTGATATGCCTAAAAATAATAAAAATAACAAGAGTTATACAAAAGAATTTAAAA
>NZ_JBAKFX010000077.1:0-13719 GCF_037577855.1 Dethiothermospora halolimnae
AATAGTAGGATTTGATGGTGATTATGATAGAAATGATGAATATAGACTATATATTGATAGTGATTATGACCCTAATGCAGTAAGAAGAGATGAATATGAAAAAAACAACGAAGCTGATGATGCTTCTGAAATAGATGTAGAAGAAGGTCGTAGAGAAGAGATATATGGTACTATACATCATGAAGATGATGTAGACTGGTATGAGTTTGAGGTAGATGGATATTCGGATTTAGACATAGAGCTAAATAATATTCCTAGAGACTGTAATTATGATATAAAGCTATATAGAAAAGATGGAAGATATACAGATCTTATTGAGTCTTCAAGGAGAAGTGGAGATAAAAGTGAAGATATAAGAGAAACTGTTGAAAAGAGTACTTATTATGTGAAGATTTATGGAGATGGATATGATGATTTTGATGTAGAAGATGAATATGAGTTGGAGATAAGGTATAGGTATAATGATGATGATAGCTATTATGCCCCAGATGGAGGAGTGTGGGTATCGGATAAACGAGAGGCTACCGATGAACAAAGACGATATAAAAAATGGTATTCCTGTAGAATATATATCCCTGCTTATGCAATAAAAGCATTAAAGTTTGATAATAGTATGGAAAGAAAAGATTTTATAAATTTAAGTGAATTTATGACAGTAGGAGGAATAACAACATTTTTTGCAGAGAAAATGGCTAAAAAGGTACCAGCCTTTGTCGGATGGGCAGGAGCTTTTTTTACAGTTGCAGGAGGAGTAATGCTTTTAAGTGATTTTTCAGACACAGAAACATATAATGATTTTTTAGACACAATTCAACCTGGTGGAGAAGGTACAAAAATTTATCCAGTTTGTCTTACAATTCAACCTGGATTTGAAGAGCTGAGGGGAGGCTATGAAGTTAAAGTATGGCGTAGATGGAATGAATATCCTAGAATCCCAAAGGCAATTGATGGTCAACTTGGAGAATTAGAAGACAGAGAGCTCGATAAAGACGATGTGGAAGATTTGATTCCAGAGTAAATATTTAAGTGAAATAGAGTTAATCTTTAAGGAGGGGGAGAATGCTTGATTATGTAATGTTAGGAATTGTATATGTATTAGCACCAATAGCTTTTTTCATAATATTAATGAGAGAGATAAAATTTAAAAATAAACTATATAAGATAAAAGATGAAACCAAATCAGATAGCATCATTTTAAAAATTAATTCTAATGAACTTATATGGGGACTAAATATTATAGTTATAGGACAACTATACAATCTTTATAGCACTAAGTGGATAGTTAAAATTCTTATATCTATTTTATATATTGCATTAGTAATAGCACTGCATATAGTATATTTGACACAAAATTTCTATATAGTAAAAGAAGGGATACTATGGAAAAACGGATTCATCAATTGGGAAGATGTTATTTCTTTTGAGATAGAAGAGGCACTAGATCCTTTTTATAAGCATTATCATTTAACTATTAAATATATTAATGAAAAAGGAAAAGAGACCCAGAGAAGGCTTAACATAAGAGAAAAGAAAGAAAGAACTGGTGAGATTGAAGAAATTTTAAAAAGAGAGATATATGATAACTAAGATTAATAGTATAAAACAGCTACTCATAAAAATGGTGGGTAGTTGTTTTTATATGCTTTTTATGTAACAGAAACCGAATTACCATAAGGGATCTGTAATTATATGGTATAATAAGTCAAATAGTACTATTTCAATCAACACTATAAAAAGGAGAATTCTTGTGAAGTTAAATAAATATGTGAGAAATATGGAAAAAACAATTGAAATTATATTTTTAGTCTTTATAGGAGGGATTATATCATGGCTTTGTGCCAATGCTGTAGTGAACTATGTTGAGGGAATGGGCAAAAATGAATATAGTATTATGATAGGAGGTTTAGGAGGAGGTTCAATAGGCATTATTTTTATATCTTCAATAATGATGAATTCAATAGAAAAGATTACAGATAATCGTTATATACAAATATTAAGTATCGTTTTAACTGCTGTTGTATTGTTATTACTATTTAAATATATAGGCTCTTTAGACATGACCTTAGAAAGGGTTAAATAAAAAAGCATAACGTACTATAATCTGGACTGAAAAATTCAAGTGAAATAACAAAAGAGGCTGGTAATAGAAATAGAAAAAATAAACTATTTATATCGAGATAACAGTATCTGGAGTAGAATGTATCCGATATGGTAATGGTAGATATGAAATCCTTTGATGAAGAGGAACATAAAAAACTTACAGGGAAAGGCAATGAAATAGTTATTGATAATATTAAGTATTTAGCTGGTATAGGAAAACTATACGAAATTAGGGCAGTTATAGTGCCAGAGGTTTTAGATAACTATAATAATGTTAATAATATAAGTAAATTAATATCTTCTTTAGATAGAAATATAAGATATAAATTAATAAACTATAGACCTATAGGAGTTAGGAAAGATATGATAGAAAATGACACTCCTTCAAATGATGTGATAAATAAGTTGGAAAATGTGGCGAAGGATAATAGGTGTATTAATGTAGTTATAGTGTAGCTCCTATAAGGAGCTACACTATAACTACGTTTAGGAACTATAACCTGCATGTATAGGGTGCCACCTATATATATAGGTCATATGTAGGGGTTAGGCATGCCTAGCCCGGTTTTACAGCCATAAAATATCAGGTAATAAAACCCTTTTTAGCAATAGTGAAAATGAAACAAGTTAAAAAGGGTTTTTTATTATGCAAAAAATAATAAAATTCACCAAATATGCACTAAAAACAACCAAATATAGTGAAATATTTGACTTTTTTTAGCCCAAATGTATAATTATGTTACTTTCTAGGAGGTTATGGTGTACACTAATGAATAATTAAATACAAGGGGGAAATGTGTATAATGAAAAATAATATTAAAAAGATCATAAGTTTGTTATTAGTGTTTTTTTGTAACATTTGCAGTAACTTCAAATGCGTGGGCTACTACTATATATGAGTATGGCCAAAGGTCAGATAGAGGCAGTAGACCATTTAATAGGGATTCATTGCCAATAGATATAGAGGTTGATAAAGATGAAGGTAAAAATCCTATAGCTAAATTTGTACTTAAAGATAAATCTTTTAGAAATGATATTGTAAGATTGGTAATAGGAGAACAAGATGGAAAGGGAATATTCTACAATGATATGATTTTTTATGATGAAGAAATAGTTTTAGATAATTTAGAATATAATGAAGAGTATTTTTTACAAGTAATTGTAAAAAATGGTAATGGTGATATAATAGAAACATATACAGGTAATTTTATTATTGAAAATAAACCATCTAGGCAAGTAGAAATTTCTAATACAGAAAAAACAAACTATAAGAAATATACAGAGGTTCATGAAAATAAGGACAGAGATTTTCCAAGGGATAATGATAAAAATAGCATAAACTCCTCAATATATAGAGCTTCTGGATATGGTTACATGGAAGAAAATGAATCAAATGATGAATTTGAAGATGCTAATATCATAGAGAGCAGGGTTTATAAAGTTATAGGTACAATAGATAGTAGAAGAGATGAAGATTTTTTCAGGAAAACATTTGCACAAGATGGTACAATGGATATGGAATTAGTTGTACCTAGGAATGAAGACTATGATATTTATGTTTATCGTATACATGAAGATGAAGAAAGAAGAGCTAGAGTTAGAAATGATTTAGAAAATGAATGTGAACTAATCGAGAAAGGGAAAAAAGGAGAAGGTACCGTAGAGGAACTAAGAAATATAGAAGTAGATAGGGAGTATGTATATTATATAAAAATAGTAGGATTTGGAGGAGATTATGATAGGAATGATGAATATAGACTATATATTGATAGTGATTATGACCCTAATGCAGTAAGAAGAGATGAATATGAAAAAAATAACGAAGCTGATGATGCTTCTAAAATAGATATACGAGAAGGTCGTAGAGAAGAGATATATGGTACTATACATCATGAGGATGATGTAGACTGGTATGAGTTTAGAGTAGGTGGCTATTCGGATTTAGATATAGAGTTAAATAGGATTCCTAGAGACTGTAATTATGATATAAAGCTATATAGAAAAGATGGAAGATATACAGATCTTATTGAGTCTTCAAGGAGAAGTGGAGATAAAAGTGAAGATATAAGAGAAACTGTTGAAAAAGGTACCTATTATGTAAAGGTTTATGGAGATGGATATGATGATTTTGATGTAGAAGATGAATATGAGTTGGAGATAAGGTATAGATATAATGATGATGATAGTTATTATGAACCAGATGGAGGAGTTTGGGTATCTAGTCATAGAGATATGACAGATGAACAAGTAGAGAGATCCTATTATTCAGAAATAATTTATATTCCAGCTGATGTAGTAGATGAATTGATTCAGGCGGATGCATATACAAGACAGAATTTGATAACATTAGGTACGGGTATTACATTAGGAGGAGTTGCAACAGAAAAGGTCTTAGCTAAAAAGTTAGCTGATTTATGTCCTAAATTACTTAAATGGGGAAGTCGTTCCTTTACGTATGTGGGACTAGTTCTTATAGCAGCCGATATAGCTAAAAGACATAATCATAATAAATTTGTAGACGCAGCAAGACCTGATGGACCCAATAAAGATACTTATCCTGTTTATTATGAAGTTGAACGCAGATACAATCATAAAGAAGGATGGTATATAAGAACACCTGGAACTTGGCATATATGGGATGATTACCCCTATATACCTAAAGCTATAGACGGGCAATTTGGAGAATTGAAAAATAAAAAGTTGGATGAGGACGATGTTCGTGATTTGTTACCTTAATCGCAAAAAGAATTTATTTTCTTATAGTTGGAGAAGGTAACCATTTGCATGCATCAACCTGCATGGCAGCCTAAAATATAGGCAACAACTATACTTAGGCTGCCTTTATAAAATGAGCTCATGTAGGTAGAGGCTCTATGTCATTGGTAAATTGGGTATCAAACAATTATGTGTTTTGAAATATCTAATAAGACAACTATCCTGCCAAACACCGAAAGTGCCTCTAAACATATTATACGAGGGGGAATGTTATGATAAATGAGGTTATACCCAATAGTATTTATAATATTTTCATATTTTTAAGCTTTGACTTAGTACCTATTTTACTGACAGTAGAACTATTACAAAAATTGAAATTGAGAAAAAAGTATAGAAGTTTAGAACAGAGAATAGAACTGAATAATGTTATCATGAAAGTTAATTCTAATAAGTTTCCAGGGTTTTCTGATATTTCGGCTATAGTGGCATTGATACTATCTGTTTTTTATAGTAATAGAGTATTTGTAAAAAATTCATTTATTATATTAATAATATTGATAGTAATGTTCAATATATTAGACATAACGCAAAATTTTTATATAATACGAGATGGTATAATATGTAGATATGGACATATTTATTGGGATAATATTAAGTTATTTGATATTAGAGAAGGAGAAGTTACCTTTTATAGAGAGTTTACTTTAACATTAAAATACGATGATGGAAAAGAAAAAAATATAGAAAAAACAATGATTATAAGAGAAAAGAAAGAAAAAATTGATGAAATAAAAGGTGTTTTACAAAGAGAAATATATAATAAAAAAGGATAACAGGTCAAGACAACTACTCATTATTTTTTATAATCGAAAAATTTTAAATAATTTAGAATATAATAAAAAATATTTTTTACAAGTAATTGTAAATAACGGTAATGGTGATATAATAAAAATATATACAGGTAATTTTATTATTGAAAATAAACCATCTAGGCAAGTAGAAATTTCTAACACAGAAAAAACAAACTATAAGAAATATACAGAGGTTCATGAAAATAGGGACAGGGATTTTTTAAGGGATAATGATAAAGATAGCATAAACTCCTCAATATATAGAGCTTCTGGATATGGTTCCATGGAAAAAGATGAATCAAATGATGATTTTGATGTAGAAGATGAATATGAGTTGGAGATAAGGTATGATTATAAAGCACAGGAGATATATGCACCAGAAGGTGGTAGGTGGGTGCCTGATAGGGGATCAAGTGGTCCGGATGGATTAAATAGACAAGTCAGGCAAATAACATACTTACCTTATGATATTGCAGTAGCTTTAAAAGATACCATGAATAATATAGAGGTTGTTGATTATTTAGAGGCATTTGCTGAAGGTGTTGTTACCAATAGTGGATTAATGCTTTTAAACCGTATTTTAGACCTTGATCCTACTAAAGCTACAAAGGTAATCCAATTAGGGGTTAGTGTGTATGTCGGAGTTATAAGCTTTGCAGCTGATAATGCGGACAGAGAAGAATTACAAGAGGTTATAAATAGAGCAGATGAAGATGAAATGATAAGAATAACAACTACGATTGAAACTAGATACGGACCTTTACCAGGATCTACTCCTACGACTAGGAGACTTAATTATTATGAAGTATGGCCTTCTAACTACATTGAGGGTGAAATAGGATACAAGGGAGATTTTGACAAAAACGAATATTTACCTTGGGATATTGATGAAGAATCCTTAGAAATCATGGAAAAAATAAAAAGAATGAATTAAAAAGCTAGTTTGAATTTTAATTATTTCCAATTGAGTTTAATTATATTTTCATCTTAGAGATTACCCATCAAAATATAAAATATTTTGATGGGTAAATAACTACACTTGGATTATAATAAAATAAGTTAAAATATGACTTTAAAAGAAGGGATTAATGTATGAACATAAATAATTACATATATAAAGTTAAAAAATACATAAAATTCTTGGGCATAATAATTTTTGGGGGATTTTTACTATGGCTTTGTGCTAGCTTTCTAGCAAGTTACATAACAAAAATAGAAAATCACATGTATGAGATTATAGCCATTGGTGCAAGTATAATTTTTATAAATATTATGTTTATGTCTTTAATAATAAGAAGTTCAATAAAGAATATTGTATCAAACAAATACCTGCAAATGCTAGGAGAGATTTTTATTATTATTATATTTATTGCATTGTATAAATTTATGGGGATTCTTGAAATAAGCATAAAATAGATTTGAATTGAGGTAAAGCTTAAGAGTTAAGTGCATAATCATCAAAGTAAAATATTTTAAAAATGGATTTTTTATTCTATATATATTATTGCTGGGGGAGCTATATTATGGGTATGTAATAACGTAATATTGAGGTATACTGATACTATAAATAATACAGGAACGGAAATGATAATGGGGGTATTTTTATTTGTCGTAGTACTCATAGGGTGTTTCGTATTTGGTATAATGCAATCTGCCCTTAAAGAAATTACCTCTAGCAAGTTACTCAGCTATTTAGGTATTTTTTTAGTAAGTGTAGCTGCTGTAATATGGTATTATGTACTTGGAAGCTTTGATATAGTCTTACCAAGTTAATAAAAATACTATTTAAAATATTAGATATAAAAAATGAGATTAGAAATACTTTTTCAGAAAAGTTATAACTAAGAAATTATCAAAACGACTAATCATATAAAAGATGCAGGGGAAAAGGAAAAAAGGGAGATAGTAAAGGATATAAGAAAGAATAGTGAGGTGATAAATATGGCTGGTAGAATGTTAGAAGAACTAAGTGCAGATGAAAAAGCAAGGCAATTGTATCTAGCAAGAGAAAAGGCATTATTAGATCAAAAGTCAGCAATGGTATATCAAAAGATTAAATTAAAAGAAGCTGAAGAAAAGGGAATGCAAAGAGGATTAGAAAGAGGATTAGAAAAAGGTATAGAAAAAGGTAAAAAAGAGGAAAAAATATTAGTAGCCAGACAAGCATTACAAAAAGGAATAGATATAGATACAGTGGTAGATATAACTGAATTAGATAGAGAGGAAGTTGAGAAACTAAAGGAAAGTATAGAAAAAGGAAGTAATACAAATTAATAGTTAGGTAGTTATTCTTATAATAAAAAACCCCTTTTTAGCAATGATGAAAATGAAACAAGCTAAAGGGGTTTTTTATTATAAGAAAAAATAATAAATTTCACCAAATATGCACTAAAAACAACTGAATATGGTGAAATGTTTGACTTTTGAGTGGGCTACTACTATATATAAGTATGGTCAAAGGTCAGATAGAGGCAGTAGACCATTTAATAGGGATTCATTAGACCAATGTTTAAAACTATGATGAGTGATGGGGTTACTGCCTTCTGCTTCAGATGAAAAAGTATAAGCGAACTTTCCATCTTTATTTGGATATGAGAAATTAATTTGTATGCAAACAATATCACCACCGTATCTATCATCATGAAATTTCTGTAGTTCTGGGAATATTTGTGGTGATAGAAAAAACTTTTTTGTTTCATTAAAAACTTCACTAATTTTTTCTAAGGGAACATTCTTAGATTTATCTAACTCATAATATATATAAGTGTTAGGACTAATACCACTAATTGCAAGGTCTGTAATAAAATCGTGCTCTGCAATAATATTTTTTTGAAATTTTTAAAACTTTCTAGTTGCCATCCATCGTTACCCGTATAAAATAAGTCAAATACACCTAAGATAAAAATAGTAAGTAAGACTGCTAGAATAATCTTTTTTATGACTTTCAACGGGCACCTCCTTAAAAAATACTTAATTTATATTTTTTTTAAATAATTCCATATATTAATTATATTATATAATGAACTTTTTGTATATCATAACATATAGATTTATTTTTTAAAAGTGGCGAGGAAAAGGCTTTTAAAATTAGCCACACAGTAGTTATTTCAAAGCCTTAGGCCTATTAATAGGTTAATGAGAAAAGTGGTTATATTGCTGAATATAACGATTAGAAAGGAATAATGAGAAAAAGTAGCTTAGATAAGCAATTTTAACTTATCTAAGCTACTTTTTTACGTTAAATTTGAAGTTAATTTCTATATTAATATAAAGAATCTAATATAGAAACTTTATGCAATAATTAATAAAGTCGCTGAGAAAATAATAACTAATATAAAAATATGCTTTATTAGCTTATACTTTCTATTAATAGTATATAAATCTTTCTGAAAAATTTTAAGCCCTTCTGTACTAGTAGTGAAAATAATATCAAAATTCATTTTTAAAAGCTGAGAGTTTTTGACAACTAATGATAAATTCTTTTTGATTTTTTTAATCTGAAGATTTTGATTTTCTTAAATATATTTCCATTCTTTTCAAAGAGTAGATATATTGTAAGATCTCATTCTTTGAACCTTTTAAATTTGTAATTTTAAATATAACTAGACCAATAACTGAAGAATAAAAAAAGCCAATCAATAGGTTTATTACAATATCGTTGTGAATGAATAATGCTAGACTTCTAATTTTTTTCATCCCCTTTTTAGTTAATAATGATATATATACTTATCACACTATTATTTGAAAAACTTGGTAAATATTTAAATTACGTTAAAGTATTCTTTAAAGATTTAGAATAAAAATTAGCTCTGGTTTTTCTATAGGTATTTAGCCCCCATAGAATCGTTAAAAATATCGTATATAAATAAGGAGGTGTATTTGGTATAGTATGTTGATAGGATATATAGTATAGTAGTTTGCTCATTATACCTATGCCAAATATGCAACCTAAATATTAGGGTGCAATATCCCCCTAATATTGGCATATAAAAAAATAGTTAAAAATACATATAAAGGTTGGAATTTAAACAAACAACAACAGTATTTTGAATCGTATTTTAAACTAATATTTTAAATACTTTTAAATTAGTGTTTTAAGTCAAGACACACAGATACCATTCAAAATACGATTCTCTAAATTCGATATAAAATACGAAGCAAAATACGAATATTATTATAATTAACCTTATCATAATTGATAATTAAAACTTTAAAATTTTGTTCATTTCAAAGTTTTAGTCGCAAAACCTACGTTTTATCTAGTTGTATATATTCCCAATATACCCACTTTATGATATACTGATGATATCAGTCAAACAAAGACTTACTAGTATATAACTTATACTCTCATAGGAGATGATTTTTCAATGGGTAAAAAGTGTTTGATTTTCATACCACTTATATTTTGTGTTGGGTTAATAGTATTTTTAAGTAATAAATATAGATTTGATAATGTTATTTCTCCTACAGATATAGAGAAACCTAAAAATTGTATAGCTAATTCCGAGCAGTACCTAAGAAAAATATGGGTTGTTGATGATTGGGATGGTGGGGCATACTATTATTCTTCCTTTTTTATTTCTAAAATAAATAATAAAATTTTAGACGGAAAATTCTCTATTCATTCAATAGCTGAGCCTGATTTTTATTTCTACTCACTTGAACCGTCAAAATATTTAGGGAGCTTGTATGGCACAATTAATAATGGAGAAGCTGAATGTCACTTTAATGACAAAGTAGGAAATAAAGGCAATGTAAAACTTATTTTTGAAGAAAGTGATAAAATTACAGCTACAATAGAGTATACAGATAAGGGAGATATTTACGAAGATTTGTATTTAGATGGAACCTTCTCTTTTAGACCATATAACCTAGATGATATAGACAATT
The DNA here is from genome assembly GCF_037577855.1 of Dethiothermospora halolimnae. Classification (NCBI taxonomy): domain Bacteria; kingdom Bacillati; phylum Bacillota; class Tissierellia; order Tissierellales; family Thermohalobacteraceae; genus Dethiothermospora; species Dethiothermospora halolimnae. The sequence continues at coordinate 10,557 of NZ_JBAKFX010000077.1, forward strand.
TTACTGTTCTTAAAGATCATTCTTTTGCAGTAGATTTAAATTCTTGGGGCAATGTTAATTTTGTATCTGGAAAAGTCGATACTGGTAGAGTTATTCACCCCGTAGCATACTTAACAAATAAAGATAATGATATTTTTTATAGCATTGACGTGGCATTTAAAACTGGTTCAGAAATCAACGACGTTAAAATAGTAGATATAAATAACGATGGTTTAAAAGATATAAAGATTGTTACTAGCTTTATCGGGGATCCAGAAATTGACCCCATAACATTTACATTTCTTCAAGATGACGATGGATTGTTTTTTAGCCCTTAATTAAACATTAGAAAAACTCCTTTTTATCAATAATTATTGATAAAAAGGAGTTTAGTTTTTCAATCAAGCATAGCTTTAAATTATAGCTAGCCGTGGATGTGAGTATGGAGGTATATACATAAATAATATTAAAAAAAGACTTTAAAGCATATAAGGGAGTGGTAAACATAGAAAAAATCATTAAAATACTATCAGTCGTTTTATTTATAATTGTATGTATTTTCTTAGTAAGTCGGGTTGTAGACCAAATTCCCCCAAAAGGGACATTTGAAAAAGTTAAAGATTAAAGAGATTTCTAAAAGACCTTATATGGGAGAAACTGATGTAATATATTCTGTGTATTTTTTGATTATATATCTTTCATGATATAATATGAATATGTTTCACTAAAAATATTTCATTTGAATTAATTTATTTTTTAAAAAGAGAATATTTCCGCAACAAATTAAAACGAACGTTGAAAAATACAAGGTATCAAATGATTTCTTGATAGTATAATTTGACCTTTAAATCAAAAAAAATAGAGGTGCTTTAAAATAAAAAGATAAAACTACTTTTTTAATTAACCTATTTATAACTAAACATGATAATGCTTCAATAACTTAAGACTTTAAAAAATATCGAGCTAAGTAAAAATTTAAAATTCAAAAAAATTTCAATTATATAGGGGGCATAAAAAAGATGAACAAATTTATTTTAATTGGTATTAAGATATTATCTATTATTTTAGTTATAAGTATTTGTATTTTTTTGATATCGGAAATCTTAGACGCAATTCCAGATGAAGGAACTTTCGACGATTTAATATTTGAAGGGTTTAAAGATGATATTAAGTTTGATTCTATAAAAATATCCCAAAGATATTTTTCTTCTGAAAAGGGATATGAGGATATATCAAAACGAGATACAGATTTAGATAAAATTTCTGAACTCACTAGTTATTTACGACAGTTAAAAATTAAAGAACTTTTACAAGCTCCTTCAGCGGAAGGTAATCTATATTATGATATTTACTTGGTCGATAGAAGCTTAGAAAGAAAGTCAATTTCTATAAAGATTTTTTCTAATTTTATTGAAGTCAACAAAAGATTTGAAATTGAAGATCGTGTAAAGAAAATACATAAAGAATATAAAATTTTAAATGATAAAAATTTTATGGACTTTATAAATAATTATTTCAGATCTATTTCTAAAGACAAAAAAACTAAAGGGTAGAATGTTTAACATTCTACCCTTTAGTTTTTTATTATGATCTTACTTCAACATACCTACCTCTTTCATAACGATATGCTTTTTCTATAACTTTGTCACTAGATAATTGTTTAGAAAATTTTTTCATAATAGGATCAAATTTATTAGAAAAAGTAAAGCTTCTTTATCTCCATTTTTTGCCTCTTTTATAATTTGGAACAACTTTTGTCGCAAAAGAACACCTCCGCATTAAAATGTTGTTCACAAATTAACAACGAAAATTAACGTCAAAAGTAAATGTTACACAGCAAATTATCTCACTCTTTAAAAGTCAATTTATTTCTACCTAAAACTTAAAGAAAATATGAGAAATAAATCAGATTATTTAATCTAACATCCATTGATCATGTAATGTTCTAAAACATCTCTCGATTTTGCCCTCGGACTCTGGAGAATACGGTCTAGCATAACAAAGAATGGTACCTAGATTAGCACATATAAATTGCATTTGATTGCTTTTATAAACTTTTCCATTATCAACAAAAAGTTTTTTAGGGATTCCTCTTTTGGCTACGCCATTTTTAAATACTGATAAAAGCGATAAAAAGTCATCCTTAAAAAAAAGCTTCACAGTGAATAATAAGTCTACTAGCATCGTCTAAAATTGCAATAATATAAGTTTTCCTTTTTTTATCATCAATATTAAGATAGGGTCCCACTGAAATGTCAAATTGCCAATACTCATTAGGAAACTCAAATTCAAAGGCCCTCCTGTCAGTAGATTCGAGTTTTTTAGTTGCTAAATTCGACTTAGATATAAATCTTTGTACTGTTGATAATGATATTTCATCATAGGATACATAACCTTTGGCTATTAACTCTTGATAGATTGATTTGGCTGAAGATTTAGGATTATTTAACTTCGATCATATGATAAATTCTTTAGCTTCATTAGGTATTTTCCTAAGCTTTCCTTTATCTGACCTAACGTTAGGATATAGACCGTCTATTCCATACTTCCGATAAAGGTGTAGCCAGTCTTTAAGGGTTTCAGGAGTATACTATTTTTTTAGTCCCTTTGGAGTAATGAAAGGTGGTATATTACTTGATGGTGTTTTTTTCTGTTGGAATGATATTAGATCTTTTGATATCAAAAAAGCAACATTTCTTTTTCAAATAATTTTATTTCAACTATTAAGTGTATGGGGAAAAATGGTGAAGACATAGAACAGACATTTAACATAAGAGAAAATAAAGAAAAAGTTAATGAAATAGAAAGAATTTTACAAAAGGAGATATACGATAAAAAGAAAGATTGATAGGCTTAAAATAACTACTCATAAAAATGATGAGTAGTTATTTTTTTAATAGTAGGAAGGGAATTGCCATAGAGATTCTGTATTTATATGGTATAATAAGGTAAATAATGCTATTTGAATTGGTGCTATAAAAAGGAGAATTTTTATGAAGTTAAATAAATATGTGAGAAATATGGAAAGAAACAATTGAAATTATATTTTTAGTCTTTATAGACCAGCTAGTAAAAGTCAAGAGTATTTAAGTGAAAAAATTTAAATTCTCTAATATTAAATTTATGCACGACAAAAAGACCTTTGAAAAACACGAACAATGGCCAAATTTAGGCTTTTAAAATT
>NZ_JBAKFX010000078.1:0-13131 GCF_037577855.1 Dethiothermospora halolimnae
ATTATTTGATTATGTGAACTGGTATAATAATCACAGGATTCATGGGTCATTAAATTACCTTACCCCTGTGGAATATAGAATGTTAATGTCCGACAAAAAAGTGTCTTAAAAAGGGTTGACAATCCAACCTTTGCATGAGACAATGATTAATTACTATGCTAAACATAAAAATTGCCAGTTTACAATAACTTCAAAAGTCATTATGAACTGGCCTAATTTTATACCATATTTATAATTAATCTCTATCTAATAGTTTTTCAATTATAATCTGTGCATTGTATCCGTCTTTAAATGTAATGACATTCGAAGCTTTACCATCAATTCTTTTACATACTTCATCTATCAATTCCACCAAATGATCATGCTCTTTAAAATCTAGCCTCTCTTTTCTTTTCCCTTTAGATGAAACCCATAACTCTCTCCAATTTTCTAAGGAAATGGTTCCTTCAGTTCCATATAAAGTTAATGCTATATTTTCCTTCATTCCGATATTAGAAAATCCATTAAGTAGTATGGGTTCCCCACTTGTTAAAGAGGCTCTAGCCATTATTCCTGTCTCACATGACAATGAATCTTTGGGATATTCTATATTAGTATCAACATCTTTTATTTTTCCAAAAATCATTTGGATTAATTGTACATAATGGGTAAATACTTCCCTCACAAAACCTCCTTGCTCCCTTGTATCAATCCAATTAGTTTTTTGCCAGAACCTTGGCCATTCTTCAAAATATGTATTAAGTTCTATTCTTCTTAACTCACCTATATATTCTTGCTTTAAAAGACTGTTCATCTTTTTAAAAGCTTGAGTATATACCGTTGGAAAGTTCATAGCATGAATTATATTGTTATCTTCTGCTTTTTCATACATTTCTTTTGCTTCATTAATAGAATTAGCCAAAGGCTTTTCACAAATAAAATGCTTATTGCTCTCAATTATATCCATTCCAATTGAATAATGATATTTAGGAGGAACAGCCAGATAAATTATATTAATATCCTCATTTTTAAGGAGTTCCTTATAGCTATTAACTATTTTTAGATTATATTTATTTGAAATATCCTGAAGCCTATCTTTATTTGTATCATATATTCCCAGTATGTTAGCCCTACCGTGTCTATTAAGAGCTTTTATAAATCTTTCTCCTACTATCCCTACACCGATAATTCCTATATTAATTGTTTTATTCATAATTATTATTCACTCCTCTATTTATATACAAACTCATTATATCATGTAATGTTTAAATTATAATACTATTTTATACTATCCATCTCTTTGATATTAGGAGTGTCCCAATACAATGGGCTAAATTATATTCTACCAACATTATTGTTTATTCTTTGGAAGGGACACAAAAGTAAAAACTTGGATTCAAACTAATTTTACAATTAATATGTGTTTCAAATGATAAGTTTTTTTAGAACATAGGAGAAATATTGCCGTCTTTTATCAATTACCAAACCATCAGCAGAAAACTTATTGTATTCATTATCTGGATAATCTTCTATTAATGATTGTAACCAATAAATATCAGCAACTACATGATAAATACGAGTTAACTTTTCAAGCTTTAAATAAATATCTTTAAGTTCATCTTTTGAAGCATATTCTAACCAATAGTCAAAATATACATCTAACAACTTATACTTCTCCTTCTTAAAATCTTCATTTCTTCTTATTGTATGAAAGAACCCAATAACTGTAAAAAAGGGATGAGTATAGTTACTCCATGCCCAATCATATATAATTTGTCCTCTATCTGTATTAACTCGAATATTACCAGGCCTTAGATCTCCGTGATCGATTGAATATGGAATAATGTCAGGAATTTCTTTACATATATTCTCGTATTCATTAAGTGATCTTTGTAATTTTCCTTTTTCATCTTCTTTGAATCTATAATTTGATTTCTTCAGTAAAACATTTCCAATACATGGAATATTTCTAATTACCTTTATAATGGTCGGTGTAGTCATATCATAATATATATTTTTTATTTCTTTTCTATCTGTTTTATTAATAACTGACCTTTGAAATTTTGCTATCTTATGTATAGTGTCATATATATAAGATATATTAAAATCTTCTTCTAAGTTTTTGCCTCCCATATCTTTCATAATATAGGCCATTTTATTATTATTTATTGATACCACATCAACTGATTCAATAAAATTATTTTTTAGTAAATCCTCAAGAATTTCAATTTCTTTTATATATCTTGATCCTACAATCTTTAAATAGAAATCCTCTCTATCGGTTTTAATTTGAAATACTGTGGATACATATGCATTTTTAATTTGTTTAATTTCTTTTATGTAGTTAACCCCAATATTATACAATACTTCCTCTGTCCAACTTATAAAATTACTAAATCCATTACAGTTTATCCATGGCATTGAATGACTTTTATTGTAATCCTTTATAATAGATTTTACAATATACTTTACATTTTCCTCTAAATCATTTACCTTTGTCCAATTTTGAGTATCGATATTTTTATTACTTTCCCCTGTTTCTGGTTCTACAACAAAATAAATGTCTTTAACACTATCGGAGTCAATAGAGTATCGTCTAAATATTTTTATGCCATATTGATCTTAAAACCATACATTATAATCATCTGAATTTTGAAACCCCACATCATTTCTAACTAACTCTTTATAAGCAGGCAAGTTTCCTTTTATGGTATAAACTTTACTTAGTGTTTTATCTAACATAATAAAAAATAATTTTTTCAATATTTCCCCCTCTTTCTTATCCTTTTAATGTGTCAATAGTATTTTGGGAATTTTTCAAAGCCCCTATTCTACACTCCACTAATTTTATTGCTAAAATTAAAAACTTTATTATATCCAAAATGGGGAAGTTCTTTATCTTCTTCTATAAAATTATCCTTTGTATAATTAAATAATGTTTTATGCCAGAAATTAATTGTGTTTAAATTACTATCCGATTTAGTAGTAAATAGCATCCATTTCCCTTTAAATTGATTAAATATTTCTGCTACAGCGTATTCACCTATCCCCTTTCCTCTAAAGGGTCTTAGTATGAATAATTCATTTAGCATAAATTGGCTATCATCCACAAGATAGGGTGCTGTTGATACTAATGCAAATCCGGCTGGTATTTCATTAACTATAATTAAATATGGATAAAGAATATCTTCTTTCTCCCACCATATATCAAAGACAGGTATCTGCTGCTCTAAAGTTTGATATTTATCCTCTTCTTCAAAAACCCCAAACTTATTTGGCAATTCATTTCTTACTTCTGCTAAATCATGTAGGTATAATGGGTACATATTATTAATAATAAATTTATTTTTATATTTACATAATTGAACTGAAATTTTTAACTGATTTAAACTCATGTTTTTAATTCCCCCTAGATTTCTATTAGTGTCTTAGTTAAAAGTGTGTAAAAAAGGATACCTCAACATCTTCTTAACGTTAATAAAATATTCTAAAATACCTTTATATCTACTACTTGATTGATTTCTACATTTCTTATAAATTTCCTTTATATTTCAATAAGTTATCTATTTGCTTTGAAATATTTCTCCCTTTCTTCTTCCAATTTATCTAATAACATTTTAAATTCACTATAATAATAATTTATGTTAATATAGTTTATAGAATCAAAACAATAATAAAATTAAGGAGAAGTTATGTGGGATAAAAATTTACTTGTTTTTATAAGATATTTTTTAATATTTATGATAGTGGTAGGTATAATTACAAATGAAATAAATATAGCCACGTCCATGATAATATTTATACTTATTTTTATAATAAACAACCAAATAAGATTTTTTTCACTCAATAAAAAACTTTATAAAGCTATATCTTTTATACTAGAGCTTATATTTATATATATAGCTTATAAATGGATAGGTGGTTACTTTATTACATACCTTATTTTAGCTGCCATGGATAGTACCATAATATTTGAAGGGACATTAAGACATATATTAAACATAACAATTATTATACAAAGTATCCTCTTTACTGCAAATGAAAACTTAGAGTTTAAATTTATAAATATATCTTTACTGATTCTTATAATTTCCATATTATATTTAATTAAAGATGAAAGTTATAAAAAAATAAAAGCACAAAGACTTTATGATAGACTTAGATTATCAGAGGAAAAACTAAAAAAAGCCAATAAAGATTTAGAGATGTATGCTAGTTCTATTGAAGAATTAACCCTATTAAGGGAAAGGAATAGACTCTCTAGAGAAATACATGACAGTGTAGGACATGCATTATCAGCAATAGTGGTTCAATTAGGAGCCGTTGAAAGAACCGTAGAAAAAGACCCCCAAGCTTCAAAAGAAATAATAAAGGCACTTAGAAAATTTACACAAAATAGTTTAAATGAAGTTAGAATGTCTGTCAGAAAGATAAAACCTAAAGAATTTGAAGATTATGAAGGCATCTTAATGATAGAAGAACTTGTAAAGAACTTTGAAAAAATCACGGGAGTCGATGTTAGACTATCCTTTACAAAGAAAAAATGGCCTTTAAGCTCTGATCAATCCTTTATCCTATACAGAATAATTCAAGAATTTTTATCTAATAGCATTAGACATGGTAAAGCTACATTGATTGAAATTTTTATGTCCTTTAATAACTATAAAGTAACAGTTACACTAAAGGATAATGGTGTAGGGGCTGAAAATGTAATAGAAGGTATGGGACTTAAGAATATGAGGGAAAGAATAACAGAAATAGGGGGTAACTTTGACTATATAACAAAATCTAAAGAAGGTTTTATAGTAAAGGTAGAATTAAATAAAGTGGAAAAACTTAAAATCCACTCACAGGAGGAAAGTCATGGAAAATATTAAGGTTATGGTAGTAGATGATGAAAAACTTATCCGAAGTGGTATGACTATGATACTTAATACCTATGATGATATTGAAGTTATAAGTACTGCATCTAATGGTGAAGAAGCACTAATGGAATGTCGGAAAAATCAACCGGATGTTATTCTTATGGATATTAGAATGCCAAAATGGGATGGAGTTATTGGTACCAAACTGATTAAAAATGAGTTTGAAAATATTAAAATTTTAATATTAACTACCTTTGATGATATGGAATATATACATAATGCCCTAAAAAATGGTGCTTCTGGATATCTTCTTAAGGATAGTGATTATGATTTGATATACGAAGGGATAAAGGGATGTTTTAAAGGAAACATAATAATAAATCCTAAGGTAGCTTCAAAAATTATTAATGAAAATGTGGATTATAGTAAAAAAATGGCTATAGACCAGATAAAGAGTAATAATAATTTAAATGATAATGAAATAACTATTATAAAAGAGGTTGCCAACGGATTGAATAATAAGGAGATTAGTGAGAGACTATTTTTATCAGAGGGAACTATTAAAAATAAAATCAGTAATATACTATCTAAACTCTCCCTTAGGGACAGAACCCAGTTAACAATATTTGCTTTTAAAAATAACATAGTAGAGTGAAAAATTACTTAAGTCACTTTTTTTATTACAAATAGTACTAGAAAAACCTCCAATCTTTTTTTAAAATATAATTAGAAAAGAGATTGGAGGTTTTTTATGAGTAATATAACAGTAAAAAATGTAACTAAAAGATTTGATGATAAACTAGTTTTAGATAATATCTCCTTTACAATAAATAAAGGGGATATATTTGGATTAATAGGCCCAAATGGAGCAGGAAAATCAACGTTAATAAATATAATCACTGGGTTATTTAAAGGAGATAGCGGAGAAGTTACCATAGGTGGCTATTCTATTTTAAAGGATCCAATAAAAGCAAAAAAACTTATAGGATTAGTTCCCCAAGAGTTAGCCCTAATGGAGGAACTATCTGCATATGATAATCTACAATACTTTGGAGCTTTCTATGGCTTAGGTGGGAAGGCTCTAAAGGAAGGAATTAAGAAGGCCCTATCAGTTACAGGTTTAACTGAAAAGAAAAAGTTAAAGGTAAAAAAATTCTCAGGGGGAATGAAGAGACGATTAAATTTAGCAGTATCAATAATGCATAGGCCCAAAATACTTATACTAGATGAACCTACAGTAGGGGTAGATCCCCAGTCTAGAAATTATATATTTGAATTTATAAAAAAAATAAATAAAGAAAATGATACAACAGTTCTATACACCTCCCACTATATGGAGGAAGTTGAGCAGCTTTGTAATAATATATTTATATTAGATGAAGGAAAAGAAATTACCTCGGGTTCTAAGTCAGATATTAAATCTATGGCTAATATCCATGGAACTGTTAAATTAGTTATTGAAAACCCTGATGATGAATTTCTTTTAAAATTAGGCAATCTTAAAGGGGTTAAGGATTCCTTTGTTGAAAATAATGGGTTTTCCATATATATTGATGAAAAAACTTTTAACTTAGAAGACCTGTTTATATTGTTAGCTAAGGAGCATAAAAAAGTTAAGAGATTTAATGTAAAAGAAGCATCGTTAGAAGAAGTATTCTTGGCCCTTACTGGGAAAAACTTAAGGGATTAGGAGGAGAATTATGAGAGTAAAAGCTACTATAAAAACAAGTCTAAAAGGAATACTATCCCAATGGAAACAAGTAGTATTAATGTTTGCTATATTCCCCTTAATAATATCCTTTTTCTTTGGCAGCGCCCAAAAAGATTCCTTTAAACCAGATGTAAATAGGGACAGAATTAATATTGAAATTGAAGATAGGGATAATAGTGAACTATCTAAAACTTTTATAGGCCTTTTTAAAACAAAAGGATTAAAAGAAATTTTTAATGTCACAGAAGAAGGCAACTATATAATAACTATTCCGAAAAATTATGAAAAGGATATAAAAAATCTAAAAAAGACAACTATAGAGGTTGAAGAAAAAGAAAGAGTATCAATGGCAAACGAACTGATCATAAAGAATGTTATAAAAGAATACGGAAAAAAACTAACGGAAAACAGGATAATATTAAATAGAATTAACACCTTAAATATAGAAGATAAAGAGACACTATTTAGTGAAGTTATCAACAATATAGATAATAATTTATCTACTACTAGTCTAAGGGAAAATATAATTAAAGGGGAAATGGTTTTAACAGCCTTTGAAAGCAAAGCTGCAAATATGATGGCCCTTATGATATTTACCATTATCATGGGTTGTATAGCAGGCCATGACCTGGATAAGAAAAATGGTACTAATAAAAGACTAATGTCCACTCCCATGACAAAATTAAATTTTTTCAATTTAGATTTAGTAGTATTTTTTATAGCAAGCTTTATATATGGATTGGTGTATATTTTAGCCTTTAGAGTGACAGGTTTAGCCTTTAAGGAAATAAATCCATTAAATATAATACTAATATTAATAACCCAAAGTTTATTGGTAACAACTATCTCCGGGGCCATTATAGCTTACTTTGGTAAAAAAATTGCCAATGGTGTAGTTATGGCATTAATGTATGTGGAAATCATATGTGGTGGTACTTTTATCCCTCTAAAGGATATAAGTAATAATGTACTTCTTACTATATCGAAATATTCACCGGGAAATATTATCTCCAGAGTCTATACAAACGGTATATTATTTAATTCCTTTGAAGCCATAAGGAAATATTTAATTATAATGATACTAACCTCCATTATACTGTATCTAATAAGCATAATAAAAGTGAAAATAAGATGGGAGGTCCAATAATGAAATTCTTCTATATGGTATTGGTTAATTGTAAAAAGTATTTTAAAGATTATAAAAGTATAGCTTCAATGTTTTTAACTCCAATAATTATTGTTCTTTTCGTAAATAATGTAATGTCTCCTGGAGGAGGTAGTGATTCTCTAGGGACACAGATGGGGATAGTTAATTTAGATAAAGGCACCTTAGGAAAGGAGTTTGCAGAAAAATTAAATCCCTCTAATATTTATAATGATAAAGAAAAAGCTCTAAAGGAACTAAAAAACTACAATATAATTGCTTTATATGAGATATCAGAGAATTTTACTGAGGAAATAAATAATAATAAAAAACCTGTTATAAACTCATATAAACTAGAAGCGGGTAATAAGGCTAAAGCATTTGAAATTGAACTAGAAAAAAATATAAATGAATTGTATAAAATTCAATTACTAAAGAGAAATAATATTATAAAAAATGACAATGAATTAAAAGAAAATATTATAAATGTACAGTACAATACTGAAGAGAATATATTTTCAGCAGATAGTTTTCTCCCCATTATGATAATAATATTCCTTCTACTTATAAATTCAGGATCAATAAGTAATGACCTATTAAAGCTAAAAAAGGAAAAAATATTAGAGAGATTTCTATCCACAGGTAACAAAGGATATGCCATAATGGGTAGCATTTATTTATCTATGATAATAACCCAAGTTATAATGTACACTGCTTCTTTTATTACAATGAAATTATTATTTAAAATAGCCTTTGATAATTTTGGTGTTTTAATATTAAATATCGCTTTAATGAGTATGATATCCATAAGCCTAGCTATAATGGTTAATAGGGTTTTAAAAAATCCAGGCTCATCTTCCATAGTGACATATTTAACATCAATAATTATGTTTTTCTTATATCTGTGGGGAATTAATGGAGAAAGTCCAACTGTACTTGGTAATATGGCTGTATCATTGAGTAAATTTTCTCCTTTTTATTGGGCTTTTGAAAGTATTGAAAAATCAATATTATTTCCAAATGCCTTAGTATTAATACTGATGGCCTTAACATTCTTCACTGCTGGAAGTATAAGATACTCCAATTTTGCTAAGGAGTAGAATTTGTGTGGGATAGACATACGTTAAAAAGAGCCAACCTTTTTTTAGGTTGACTCTTTTATTTTTAAGTAACTTTTAGAGCTTTGTATAACGTATTTTGATATATTATATATATCAATGTTCATAAACTTTACTTGGCATTTTATACGGTACTTCTTGATCATCTTTGGAAGTTGCAGTTCCTGTTATACCTTCTGGTATTATAATATAATACCTATACTTCCAACCCCAATCCCAATACCGCTCCCGCTTCTGCTTCAACACTTCCACAACATTAGGATGAGTATATGTAGTATTGTCACTTAATTTTACATCTATATCAGCTACTAAGTATTTATTCCAAAAACTACCTTCCCATCTTATGTTCCTTGCTTCATAACCTACTACCTTTACCGGCTCAACAACGTTAACCTCACAAGAATCCTGATAACTACCATCTTCAGTTGTCACAGTAATAGTTGCCGTTCCATAGGATTTCCCAGTTATTATGCCATTATTAACCGATACCACGGAAGGATTACTACTTTCCCAAATAACATTTTTATTTGATCCATTGGCTGGCTTTATTGTGGCTAATAAAGTTTCTGTACTATTTATAGGAAGTACTGTTTCTGTTTTATTTAATGATACTCCCCTTACATTTACTTTTATAGGTTCAACCGAACTACCCTCTAACCTATACTTTTTAGTTAAATACTCCTGTACCTTTTCTATATCATCATCGGTAATATCACTATACATAATAATCTCTGCAATATCTACTTTAGAATATCCATTTTTATCATCCCATCCAATGGTAATATTACCAAAATTTTTTATAGTACCATAGTTATCTCTAGATACTCTTTTAACATCATTTTCGTCTATTTGAAATTCTAGAACAGTACTTCCCCTTAAAATATGCCATTCCCCATCTAATCCTTTTTTAGATTCTACACTTACAAATTTATTTCTTCCCCAATTATCTTTTATATAAAACCCTAATTTATCAGCTTCATTCCACCCCAATCTCCATACACTATCATAATCATCCCCATATTTACTAATAATCGACTTATTGGCTGTAGCTTCTGTACCCCTTGTCACTGCAAATACAGTTAAATTTTCTAAATTTATACTCTGATTATGGGGAACCTTTAAAGATTGATTTCCATTAAATCTTAAAAACCTAGTATAGGAATCATGCCTCTTTCCCTGTTTATCCTCAAATATTGAAATTTGTTGTAATAATAATGGTTGCTTATCTTCATTTTCTTCTATAGCATCATTGGATTTACCCGATATATCCTGCCATTTTTTTACGTAGGCATTGGTTTCAGTTGTTCTTACCAAAGATGGATCATCTTTAATAATCATAGAAGCATCTAAATGAAGTTTAAGATTTTTAATAACTGGTAATCCCGGAATAAAAACTGGATTACTATAAACTGTAGTCCCCATTTTTCCTGATTTAGAAGCAGGTGTAATGGTATAAATAATATGCTTCCCCCCATACTCAGGTTCAATATTATATAAATTTGGCCCTAATTCAGAGGATATTAGCCTATAGTCATCTGGAAATACAGGATATTTTTTTCCTATCTCTTCTTCAGATGTATTTTCCTCCATGGGAATATTAAATCCTACTCTGGATACATACCAATTATGAATATTCATAAGGTGAATATTCTCTGAATCTGATATACGGGAACTTGACTTAATGTTTAGAGATGGGTTTCCAGTATATCCATAGAGTACTTTTTTATCATTATTATATAATTCTATAGAAACATCACTGGCCTTAGCTACTTTAAACTCTGGCATTCTTGTTTCTGCTACAATAGTATATATTTTTCTCTTATTATTGCTTCCTTCACCAGAACTCCCATCAATAACACTTTCCCTTGGATATCCCTTAACAGTCCTCTGATTGGAGCCACTAAATAATGTATATGTCCTTTGTCCTAAAGGGGTATCTCTATCTTTAATAGAATCTTTTACATCTTCAATTTGCATCTCTATATCTTTTTGAGCTAAAAATACATCTTCTGTAATATCCTTTGTATTAACCATCATAGAAAAATGACTGGACATAGCCGTCAAAAGACCTACAACAATAATACTAAGTAGTGCCAACGCTATAATAATCTCTATAAGCGTTAAACCTTTATTATTATTCATAAATACACCTCCATCCCCATATAATGAAAGCTAAAGTTTGGGACCCATAAGATGCCATAAATCATTTATTATTTCTTGTCTAATAGTGGAAAATACTTTATTAAGCTCCTCTGGGCTTCCAGCTTGATATACATGTTCCGATGAAGCTCCACAGGCAGTAGCTATATAATTAACATCACCTGCACCTGAAGAAAAGCCTATAACAAAAACTTTAGCAAAATTATTTGTCTTGATCATACTTCCGATTTTATTAACGTAATCAACTCCCTTTTGATCAAGGGAACTTCCATTACCATAAACTTGAGTGCTTTCATAGATATCACCGTCTCTAGTAATATAATATAGGCTTCTCCCCGACCCTCTTCTAGCACTATAAAAAGTTGTCTCACCATCTACCAATACAATTATATAATTGTTAGCTGTAGTCCCTTCAATTAACTCTTCATTATGAGATTTTAATTGATAATATGCCCGCCTTAGTCCGTCACCTGTATTTGTTCCACCTTCAGCCTCTAATCCATCGATATCATTAGTAAGCTCTTCTACTTTTGATTGAGCATTTTTGAAAGACTTAGGTTTATTTGCCGATGTAGCGAATGGTACAAGGGAAATATCTACATTAGCCTCTTTTGCAAATGAAGTAATTAGTTCTTTTGCCTCTTTTTTCAAAATATTAATCCGCTTTTTTTTCTCCTCACTAGCACTATACCCTTGTAGATTCAAATTCATACTACCAGAAGTATCAAGAACCATAGCAATATGTCCCACTATACTATCGGGTCTATCATCGGATCTATAGGCAATGGCAGTGGCCATACTCAAATCTGTTCCCCTATCCACAACTTGAAGAGCATTTAAAGCCTCTGTTTTAGATTCTATAGTTATTTTTTTAGCACCTTCATCACCGGAATTTTTTTTCTTTATGGAAGCTTCGATAATAAATTTCAATAACTTATCTTTATCATGGGGAGATGTTTTATCGAAAAACAAATCATAAGTAATATTTTCTTTAGCAGGAACTATCACTTGAGGAATATGGGTATCCATATCTCCATCATATTTATATATAACAATTTCACTCTCTATTACTTTGGGATTATCATTAACTTTAACATTTCGAACTCCAAAATAATCCCACCCCGCGGTTAAATTATCTTCCTCAAAACTGGATTCAGGAACTGTAAATAATGCGGTAGAGTATCTAACAATATTATTAACCTCTTCTACAGCTAATCTCATGGAGGATTGTAATTCATATTCTTCTGTAGAAACCTTAAAGGCTTTTCCACTAAAGTTTAGTACGGAAAAACTTAAAGCTATTATAATACTTAATAATGCCATAGCTATAATTAATTCAATTAAGGTAAAACCTTTATTTTTACCAATCATCCTATTCACCTTCCTTTGCTATAAATTAAGGTCTATTTTTCTCCCTTTTTTGTACCTTAGGATTACTGGCCAGAAATTGTAGGTTGGTAGATCTACTAATGGATGTGTCCTTAAGGGTTCCAATAGAGTGAACTTCTATCCACCTCTTCCCATCAATATTTTTTGCCTTTATGGTGATATGTATCTTTCCATTATCACAAGATATGGTGTCATCTAAAGTAGGGGTATCATTAATATTTGGTTTCATATATTCACTATATTTTTTATATAATAAAGTGTCATTCTCTCCTCCAGGACCTTCTTGCAGTAGTGCCGCCACTCCTAAATCTATACCCGATATCGCCAAATAGTAAGCCTCTACTCCCCTTTCTTGAGTCTTTGATTGTACTAAATTATTACTAAATAACATTATAGTACCGCCTAAAAATATCATAATAACCATAAATGCAATTAATACAGTTATCAGAGCCGCTCCATCATCTTTATGTATAATTTTAAATATTCGTGATCTCATAATAATTCTCCTAAAATTTTTATGGGTGTTATAATAAATATTTAGGCATATTCATCAAACTAAAAATATGCCTAAATACTGTAAATTATATAGTGTAAGTATAGTTTAATCTTCAATTTTTGTCAACTAAAATACTCTAGTTTCAGAAATTTCGCATCTAATTTCCAGTAAAAATTTTACTCATACAAAAAATGTTTATTATACACATTTTACTATTAATGGGTATCAAAAGACCGTTTGGCCCTAAAAAAGGATACACTTTCCCCCTC
>NZ_JBAKFX010000079.1:0-13098 GCF_037577855.1 Dethiothermospora halolimnae
ATTAAAGCTATTAAACTGCATATAATGCAGCTATTTCCTTTTTAATTTCATCATTTTTCTTCATATCTTTAAGTTTTTTCTTTAACTTAATTAATTCTTTATCTATTTTTTCCTTTTCCTCTTTAGTAAGGGTTTTATCCTCTTTTATATCCCTTTGAACCTTAGTTATCTTTTCTTTTTCAACTTCTATTATCTTATTATTTTCCTCTTTTTCTTTTGCTCTATTATATGCCTTTGTTGGAATAAATCCAACAGTTATAGTTAATATCATAGTAAATATGATAAGAAATATTACCTTTGTAGGTGGTTTTAGCTTTATTTTAGATTTAATATTATTATTTTTAAGACTATTGATGGTGTCTTTTTTCTGTATCATAGCCATGCTTCCCTTTTCTTCAGATAATTCTAAAGAGGTTATAACCCGTTCCTTTAGTCCAAAACTATCTGCTAGATTTGCCGTATCATTGTATGATGGAAATTTTAATAATGATATTATTACTCCCAATGATAAGCATATAGATTGGGTTAATAATACTTTTTCCCATATAAATGTAATGGGTATAAATCTAGATATGATTAATAACAATAGAGATGTACAACTTCCTATCAACAGTGAATAGAAAATATAATTTACAAGCTTTTTAAAATATAGCTTGATTTTGATTGGTTTTAGTAAATTTTTAATCTCTTTATCAAGCATATTTTCACCTCCTACATAGACCTTTTACATATATATTTATAATTTTTTGGATTTAAAGTTGGACAAGGCATGCCTTGTCCCTACATCTATTATTATATATTAGTTATACCGAAGAATGAATTCTCATCTATCCAGACTAATATATTTAGACCTATTTCTTTCTTATTTTGTTCCCAAATTTCTTCATTGGATTTATCCTAATAGATGCCAATACTAAAAATAGTATGGACAGTCCTATATATGTAGCTATGTTAGTAAATAATACTTTAGAAGCACTTGGCTCTTTACCTAAAGTAAAGATCCTCCAAAATCCACTCCAACCGCCACTATTAGACAGTATCCCGCTCAATCCAGTAAAGGGATTTACATATAATAACTTAGCCATAAAATCAAATCCTTTAGTTTCATCAAACCTATAATAAATATTACTAATTATAAATAAAATAACATATATACCACCGGTTATAAACATAGTTATTAAATAACTTACAATGGTTGAAGTAATACTTTTTTTAAAAACAGAGGACAAGAATATTCCCATGGATCCTAAAAATATGGATATAAGTATAAAATATCCATATATCAGTAATATATCACCAATTCCGATTAAACCATATATGGTTAACACACTGTATACAGGAATAGAAACCACTAACAACAGTATAACCTGACTTATCCCTGTCATTAACTTTCCAAGGACTATTGAACCACTTGACAATCTTGTACAAAGTAAAATATCAAATGTTCTTCTTTGCTTTTCCCCGGAAATACTTGATGATGTTGTGGCAGGTACAATAAGCATTATAATTTGCATTTGAAGAACTATAAGTACCGTTGTAATCATTGAAAATGACTGAACATAACTACTTGAGTAATAATCCCTTCCCCCTTCAGAATATGCAAAGTAAAACATTGTAAGGGCAATACCACTTAATAATAATACATATATTGAAATTAAAATTGTGGTTTTCCATGTTCTCATTTTACCCTTTAAATCTTTTTTAAGTACTGGATTAATCATCTTTATCACCCCTTGTTACCTTCATAAATACCTCCTCTAGTTTTCCTTCGGTGTCAGTAAAGGATGTAACAGGTATATTATTTTCTATAAGATACTTTAATATCTTTGCCCGGATCTCCTTATCTCCATCATATGTAAACTCTATATAGTCATCATTATTGTAAACTTCTCCTATTTTAGGATATTCCTTTAGTATTTGTATAGTATGGTCATAATTATCTAGAACCTTTATTTTAATATTATTTCCACTATATATTTCCGACATTATATCTTCAACTTTACCATTTATGACTATTTTACCATCTTCAATAATCCCTATATGGCTACATAGTTCCGAAAGTTCCGATAGGATATGGGAACTAATAAGTATTGTTTTTCCCATTTTTTTAAGTTCTTTTAATATATCCTTCATCTGAATCCTAGCCCTTGGGTCCATACCCGATGCCGGTTCATCTAGAATCAGTAAGCTAGGATTATGAATTAAACTTCTAGCTAAGCATAATCGCTGTTTCATTCCCCTAGATAAATTATCCACATAGGCTTTTCTCTTATGGGATAATTCTACTAAATCAAGGAGATCTTTTATCATAACTTTTCTTTCTTCCTTTTTTAATCCTGCCACATCTCCATAAAAATCTAAATATTCCTCTGCTCGCAAACTATCATATACTCCGAAAAAATCAGGCATATATCCTATCATGTCTCTAACTTCTTTTATATTTTCATTTACTTGAATATCATTTATAAATATTTCTCCAGAGGTTGGTTTTAGTAAAGTCGATATCATTTTTAGTGTGGTTGTTTTTCCCGCTCCATTTGGTCCAACAAACCCAAATATTTCACCCTCATTTATATTAAGGGATATGTTATCCACAGCTATAAACTTTCCATATTTTTTTGTAACATTCTCTAATCTAAGCACTATTTAGCTACCCCCTCTATATAAAATTGAGGGATATTAACTCCTCTATCTCTAGTTTCAGCCTCAATTTTTAACTTAACTCCCATTTCTTTATCATAATATCTATCCATACTATCTTTATCAATTATTCTTTCAACATCAACATATGTTGAACCAAAGTCTTCCCACTTATTAGTTTTATAATTAAAGATATCTATGTCTATTTCATCGGATAACATATCACTATTTGAATGAACTTTTATTTTAGTTATATCTATATCCTTTATAGGCTCCATTTGGATCAGGGCACTTCCATCTAAAAATACCTCATCATAGTCTTTATTTATTTCTCCATCCATTAGATTAATATTAGGTGGTATAACCCCATAGGGCATTATTACTTTATCTCCCTTTTTATAGCTTATATTAAGGGGAATAACAATAAGATTTCTATCTATTCTTTCTCCGTAACCATCATTTATCTTAATACTAGAACTAATAGGTAGCCTACTCCATCCAATAAGTAATGCTTTATTCATCTTAGGATTTATATTGTAACTATCCTGTAGATACTTTAGTAATACACCTCTCTTTACACTATTATCAAGTAAATCTCCATCCAATTTCATATTATATGGACTATAGTGCTCAGTGTACCCATATAAATCATTGGTTAATTCTTGATAAAAATCAAAGTCACTTAATGATACTTTTCTCTTTTTCAACCTAATGTTAATTTCCTTTTCTTCGTCTATATTTAAATCTCCTAGCCTTTGATAATTATACCCATAAATAATAGAAGTATCTTCAAGTCTTAAGGGATATAGATTTTTTATATTTCCGGTTATCTTTTCACTGTTTATATTTAAGCTATAATCCAAAAATTTTTTATCCTTTATTGTTTCAGTTGTCTCTAAACTTTCTAAATCCCATTTTTCTCTATTTTTAAGTATTATATGTTTTTTATTCTCAAGTATATACTCAATATCATATTCTCCATCAGCATTATTCCAAAGCAGTTCATCTATAAACTCCTCCGGTATATTATAATTAATATTATTAGCTATTTCTAAATCAACATCCCCTTGATTAAAAGCAAAGATTGATGATACAGTGTCTAATTTTATCGTTTCATTTTCTATATCTACATTGGCAATTGTTAAACTATTTATTAATGGTTTAGTAAATCTATTAGTATTTCCCCAGAAATACATAATTGATGTAAATATAAGAACCATTGCTGGTATGGTAATCCATCCCCACAATCTTTTATCTAACTTTTTCAAAATTATATAGTTAATAGGTCCCACTAGTATTAAAAATATAGCTAAAATTATAGCTATAACCCTTAATGAGGGCAACCTTTTTGTAGGAACACGCTGGGTTATATTATTATACATCCTTTTATAATATGAATGGTCATTGTCCATATTAATATTATTAATATAGCTATTTAATTTATCTTGTAAAAAAGTATCTTTTTTATTCCAATCAATAAATGGTGATAACCCTAAATCAAAACTTGTTATTATAACATTTCCGTCCCCTACTTTTTTTCTAAATATTAATTTAGTATCACCTTGGGCTTCTATTACATCTCCATCACCTTTATTACCATCTATTATAGATAGTGATTTATCACTTTTGAAAATATTACCATTACTATCTTTAAAGCTAGAATAATCTGTTATATTCTTTGTTCCATTTACACTAATGAAGTTTAATTTTCCCAATCCCTTTAATGTCTTTTCATAGTTAGGGCCTGTTCCAACTACTAAAAGTCCTCCCTTTTCTACCCAAGTTTCCAATGCAAAAACTTCACCTTCCGTTAATTTCTCACTATTATAATTATTAATTACTATTGTATTAAAGAGAGTATAATACTCTGGATTTTCCAATAATTTACCATCTAGCCTCACTGTTTTTGGATCTCTCATATCTCCCCTTCTATCTTTAAAGAAAATTAGATTAAGGTAATTTAAAGCCTCGGCATCATCACTTAAAACTCCAATCCCAACGGAGTCCCTTGATGACCCTTGTTGAATCTTAATATCCTCATCCCATATTTTGTTTCTATTATCATCTATTATTCTAACAGTCATAGTATCGCATCTTTCAAATATCTTTACACCCACTAATACTTCCTTTGTTGTCCCCTTTGCCATGGTTAAATCTTTTGTGTATTTAACCCCTAATTCTTTAACATCTTTTCCATATTTTCTTTCTTTCCTAAAAATAAGTTGAACTTCACCATTAAAATCTCCATAATTATTTTTTATTTTAATCCTTGCCGGGGTTAATGTATCATTTTTGTAATAAGCATTAAAACCTAACTTGTATAAAATCTCAAAATCCCCTTGTCCAAAGGCTTTAAGGAAAAAAGGTCTCAATGGAGATAAAAGTATTGCTATTAAAACCCCCATAAATATTATTCTTTTCTTTTTCATATACTCCCTCCATATAAAGTGATTTACTTTAAATTTATTAATACTACAAATCATATTATTTCTACAATGATCTATATTTCCCTTCACTTTTTTTCAATAATTAAATAAAATTAACAATTATTCCACATTTTTTATTTATATCTTATCTTTTTGACTATAACCAAACATATGAGTCCAATTAAACTAAATATGCCAAAAAAAGAATATACATATGATATTCCCATATAATCTAAAACATAACCCCCAAATAATTTACACACCATTCCACCTAACCCCATACTTAAGGCTCCATATATAGTCATTGCCGTTGCCCTTAATTCTTCCCTTGTGTTTTCCCTAATAAACTGGGCAGCACTTATTAAATAGGTTCCTATAGATACTCCCTGTAAAAAGAATAAAAATAGTATTATTGTTGGTGATGGGCTAGTTCCATACCAAAACCATCTAGTCATTGAAATTACAGCGGAGAATATTAATATATTTTCTAATCCCCATTTTTTTATAAACCTATGGGTCAAGTTCATAAATGGAGCTTCACTACCTGCAAAAAGTAAAAATGCTAAACCAATTCCAGATATTGTTCCTCCTAGGGCTTTATATAATAATCCAAAATAATTATTATGCCCTGCAATAGTACCACTTATAAAAAAAGTGCTTAATAAAAATATTACATATCTCTTGTTGTGGAATAACTTTTTCACATCACTTAATTTTATATTGATCTTTGGCTGTTTTTTTATATCAATAGGCTTTAAAAATAATAGAGCTATAACGTAGGCTATAGCAAGAATTATAAATATTAAATGGAGACCAAATTTATCTGCTATGGCCCCGGATATTAAAACAGCCATTGCAAAACCAATTGCTCCCCACTGTCTAATCTTACCAAAATCTATTTGTGACCCTAGCGCCATGGTCTCTATAATAGGACCTATACCACTTTGAAATAGGTACAAAAAACCAAATATTATAATTAATAAATAAAAATATTTAATAAAAGGTATAAAGAGTGAAATAACTATAGTAGCTATAATTATAGTCCCCACTATCTTTTTTGTTTGCTGTGTTTTATCACATAATAACCCCCACATTGGTTGTGCAAATATTCCTATAAAGGATGTCATTGAAGTTATTATCCCTATTTCTTTACCATTTAAACCTATAGATTCCAAGTAGTTTGAGAGAAGTGGTCCCATGGAACCTATGGCAAAAAAACCAAAATAAAATAATCCAATATAATTTCTATATAATTTTCTCATTTGTTTTTTCTCCTTTACTATCATATACTTTTTTTATTTTTAAAAAGATTTCAACCATATTATTTCTACAAATACTTAAAGTTACCTCTATTTTTTTCTTATCTATTATACTTACCTCTAATAGATCATACTGCTACTACCATTACTACTTCATTAAATCCATATATATATCCGAAAATTCTAAATTTATTCTTTCAACATTACCATTTGGTGTTAAAATTATATCATCTTTAATTCCACTGCTATTGTCTACTGTAACATTTGGTAAAGATATAATAAATTCACTTCCTTTATTAGGTTCACTTTTTAGACCTATTTTTCCACTATGCATATCAACTAGAGATTTTACTAATGATAAACCCATTCCACTACCCTCAGTCATTCTCTTAGTAGATTTATCTACTTGTATGAACCTTTCAAATATAGATTCTTGCATTTCAAAAGGAATTCCTATCCCAGTATCCTTCACTGAAATACAGATATAGTTGTTTTTTTCATAAATATTAACATAAATATCACCTTGTTTCGGAGTGAATTTAACCGAATTGGATAATAAATTTAAAATAATTCTTTCTATTTTATCCGGATCACAGGCAATAACTTTGGTCTTAACATCTGAATTAAATACTAAATTTATCTTTTCATTACTAATATAATCATCTACTGAATAAACTATTTGTTTAATTAATCCTACTATATCATAGTTTTTTAAATTAATTTTATAGTTACCTGTATCAATTTTAGTAGTATCTATTAGATTTCCTACTAACCGAATTAATCTATAGCAATTTTGTTTCATAACCTTAATATGCCTATTAAGCTTTCCTGTATTATCTTTTATCAGTCCATTTTTCATATATAAATTTATCATCTGCTGTGTACTGTATATTATATTTAGGGGGGTTTTTAATTCATGGGATATATTTGCAAAAAACTCATTTCTAAGTTCTTCGTACTCTGTTTTTTTATCCAATAAACTTTTTTGCTTTTCATATGATAGCTTATTTTTTAACGATTCTATCTCTATTTCGTGCCTTTTTTCTATCTCAGCAACTATTTTTTTATTGGCTTCTTTCAATTCATTAGTCTTTTTTTCAACTGTTTCTTCCAATAAATAATTAGACTCTTTTATTTTTTTATTTATTTTCTCTATAGTCTTTACATTTATATATTCATTTACAAAATTTGAAAATCCCATATTAGATACCATTATTGCTAATATTAGTAAAAAAGAAGAATTCACTATATTTCCACTTATCTGTTGTGGATCTACATTTATCATAAACATACCTTTAATGAATATAATATAAGATATAAAGTATATAGTTAAATTGGATATGGGATCTATTATAAAAATAGATGCCATACAAAAAGCACCAATTATATATGCTGAGATTTGACCATGTATCATTTGGGCATTTAGTGCAAGGAACACACACCATATTAATACCAAAGTAACAGAAATATTTCCAAAAAGTTTATGTCTATATAAATATTTCAAGATATTATTCTTGTTTTTTATCGATAAAAATAAAATAAATATACTTAACCCTACTATGCCAATAATATGAAGATAAAATAGGTATCTATAACTTTCTATATTTTCTTCCATATCACGAAACTTTATAATATCTATAAATAAAAGTACCGTATTCATAATTAGTAGAACAGAATATAATACCTTCCGCCTCCCTAGATTAATCATTATTTGTTCTTTAATAATCTGCTTCTTTTCTTTATTTGTTAACCTATAGTAATCTAGACCAAATATTCTACTTAATATGGAATGATTCATAGTAAATACCGCCCTTCTATTTTCTTTGAAATCAAAAGTTTTTAACCTTCTATAACATATTACTTTATGACTTTTTCCTTTATTTTAATATATATTCTTTCTTTTTCTTTTAATATCCTTTGTCATATAACTTGTTCTTTTGTCATATATTGACTTGATAAAATATAAAACAGTACCTTGTTTTACAATGTACCATGTGTTATTATATATATATAGTATGCAAGGTACATTGTAGTACCTTTTAGTTTAAATATATATAACTAACAAATTTTGAGGGGGGCAGTTTACATGAAAAATTTATTTATTAATAATAATAACCAACTAAAATTACCATGGAAAATCATATTAGCCTTAATAATTGCTTTTATCTTTACCATTATATTTTCTATGATTGGAAGTACATTAGGAATAGAAGTATTAAGTGAGGTATCTATTTTTATAGCTTTTATCGCTTCTACTCTAATTATGATAAAACTCGTTGGAAAAAAAACTCTGATTAATATTGGTTTTAAGTCACTAACTAAAAACTATAAAAGTCTTTTATGGGGATTATTATTTGGAGCTCTATTAGTAATATTTAACCTTATAATTTTAGTAGTTATAGGAGATTCCAGCTTTGCAACCCCTATTATATCCCCTAACTTTACTTCCAACTTGATAAAACAATTGTTAATATTTATACTGGCAGCCCTTGGGGAAGAAATGTTTTTTAGAGGCTATTTTATAACTTCGCTACAGCAAATGAAAAAAGATTGGTTAGCAATAATAATAGCATCAGCAATATGGGCTTTTTTGCACGGTGCCAATCCCAGTTCTAGTCTATTGCCTATTATTAATATAATTTTAGCTGGATTGTTGTTATCTTACTTATTTATCAAGACAAAAAATATTTGGATTGTAGTAGGATTTCATATTTCTTGGAATTATTTACAAGGAAATGTATTTGGTATAAAAGTAAGTGGAAGAGATGTTGGGGACAGTATTTATTTAATTGATATGAAAGATACTCTAATGAGTGGAGGTTCCTTTGGTCTAGAAGGTGGTTTAGCAAATACAATAGTTCTACTGTCATTTTTAATATTGTTATGGTTTATCTTTAATAAAATGGAAAAAATAAAGAAACACCTGTAATCACAGGTGTGATTGACATTGCAATAGGTGTCCTATAACCCCAAAAACTCTTCCCCTCATATGATCAGGTGTAGTGCGCTGTATCATAACTTATATTGGAATATTTATAACAGCTATTCCACCTATCATTTTCTTAAATTAAATAATTCTCTAATTTTAATTATAACATTAGCCGTTTATTTAATTGTGATTATATATATTAGATGTTTATTTAAATCAATATTTTTGATAAAAAAAGGAAATCTATAATATATTATAGATTTCCTTTTTTTATCAATTGTTTTCTTATCTGTTCCAATACAGAAGCTTCTCTAGTTACCCATCTAGGAACTTGTTTATTATCAGAATTAATTATTAATGCTTTATTGGCTTTAATAGCATCATCAATATTAATCCATACAGGTCTGAAACCTAAATCCTCTTCATATTCATCTAAGCTTTGTTTTTCAAACTTGTCGTCAATTTTACAAATATAATAATAAGATGTCATCTTAAATACATCATACTCTTCCTCTGTGGGAATATCATATTCGGTCACTTTCCCAAAACCTTTCTCAATCTTACAAACCATGGCACCACTTTCTTCTTTAACTTCCCTCAAAAGGGTCTCTTCATGGGTTTCATTTCTCTCTAATCCTCCACCAGGAAATTTATAATCTCCATTTTTCCTAGAATGAATCATGAGTATTTTTTCTCCATTTATAATTATTCCCCTTACTGCTTCTCTATATATTGCCTTTCCTTCTTTATTTACTTGTTCCTTATGGATTATTTCTTTTAATAAATTCATAAATACCCCCTAGAATTTGTCTTTATAGTATTTTTTTCATTTTAATCCTTCAATAAAAACTTTACTCATTATATTATTAATATTTTTAAGTTTCACTGTACCGGTCCCTAAGT
The DNA here is from genome assembly GCF_037577855.1 of Dethiothermospora halolimnae. NCBI lineage: Bacteria > Bacillati > Bacillota > Tissierellia > Tissierellales > Thermohalobacteraceae > Dethiothermospora > Dethiothermospora halolimnae. Next base: position 10,158 of record NZ_JBAKFX010000079.1, read on the forward strand.
CCATAGCATTAGCAGTTCCAACACTTGCTGCAAAAGATAATATGTTTTTTAAGTTATAACCCTTTCTTAGACCAACTGCAAATCCTGCCACCATGGCATCTCCTGAACCCACTGGATTCCTCACTTTAACCTTAGGTACTTTAATTCTAAAAATCTTATCATCCTTTAGCACTATTGAGCCCTTTTTCCCTAAAGAAATCACTACAAACTCAATCCCCTTATTTACCAATCTTCTTCCACTGGTAATAATATCTTCTTCATTATCCAGTCTTTTTCCTTCTATTATTTCTAATTCTTTTTTATTAGGCTTGATAAGATAAGGGATTTCTTTTATACCTTCTATTAATGCTTCGCCACTGGTATCTAGTATAAACTTTATATTTTTTTTCTTGGCTATTTTAATTAACTTTCTATATATATTAGAGGGTATATTTTCAGGTAAACTCCCTGAAGCACAAATTATATCTGTTTTACTAATCATTTCTGTGTATTGCTCTAAAAAAAGATTTAATTCTTTTTTTGAGATTTTAGGCCCAGACTCTAATATTTCTGTTTGACCAGAGTTTTTAGATAATATTGCGATACAATTCCTTGTATGCTCCTTTATATCTATAAATCTATTCTCAATATCTAATCTATCTAATTCCTTTGATATAAAATTTCCATTCTCTCCACCTAAAAATCCAGATGCTATAACAGGCTCTCCTAAGGTATGCACTATCCTTGCTACATTTAGTCCCTTCCCTCCAGCTGTCCTTTCCACATTTTTAGGACGAAAAATTCCATTTCTATGGAAATCTTCTATATCATATCTTTTATCCACAGAAGGGTTTAATGTTATAGTAGTAATCAAGATAAATCATCTCCCATCTATAAAGCCTTTCCATTACTTCCACATAACTTGATTTTTTCCATTACTATTTCTTTCATAGCAGCTTTCCCTGGAAGCATGTATTTTCTAGGATCGTTGGCCCTAGGATTATCAATAAAATATTTTTTTACTCCATCAGAAAAGGGGATTTTTAATTCTGTGGCTATATTAACCTTACATATACCCAACTTTATGGATTTTCTAATGCTATCATTAGGTACTCCTGAAGCTCCATGTAGTACAAGGGGAATGTCTACAATTGAATTTATATTTTCTAACCTTTCAAAGTCCAACTTAGGTTCTGTTTTATATAATCCATGGGCGGTTCCTATAGCTACTGCTAAGGAGTCAATGTTTGTCCTTTTTACAAATTCTACTGCATCCTTTGGATTTGTAAACATCGAATCCTTCTCAGAGACTATAACATTATCCTCCTTTCCCCCCAATTTCCCCAATTCAGCTTCCACTGTTACTCCTTTTTTATGGGCAAACTTTACTATTTCCTTGGTTTTATTAATATTTTCTTCAAATTCCTCATGGGAAGCATCTATCATTGCAGAACTAAAACCTATATCAATATATTTTTTTATTAAATCTACTTGTCGAAAATGATCTAAATGTAATGCTATGGGAATATTATACTTTTTACTGGCAGCATTTCCTATAGCGACTAAATACTCTGGTTCTGCGTATTTAACCGTACTTGGAGTAGCTGCTAGTATTACTGGTGATTTTAATTCCTTTGCTGCCTCTAATACCACTTGTATAGTTTCTAAATTATGTATATTAAAAGCGGGTACTGCATAACCTCTATTTTTAGCATCTATTAGCATATTCTCCGTTGATACAATCATAATTTCACCTACCTACTATGTTAATTTTAATTAGTTGAAGGATTGCCCATCCTCGACAATATAAAAATTTATAAATCTCTTTGAAACACTGTCTTCTCTTGGAATTTTAATATATTAATAATATCTTTGCTACTTTTTTCTTTATGTAACATTAATGCATATAAAGATGCTCCTGTAATTGGTTTAAATATGGGCTCTACAATTTTTATACTTTTATTTATGTTTTTCACATATTCTTTTAAAGGAGATAGAATATATTCTCCTGCGTTAAATACTCCTCCAGAGTAGGAAACTAATATATTATCATTTAAATTAAAGTCTAATTTTTTTATAATTGCCTTTATTGTCAAACTCTGTTCATAGGCTGCTTCTTTAAAAATTGTCTTTGCGTAATTGTCACCTTTTTTAGCTGCTTTATATAATAACTTAGATATACTAGCTATCTCACTTCTTTTAAACGCTAATTCATTATATATTATATTTATTAAATCAAAATCCCTTTCTATATTTAATTCATCCTTTATAATGCAATATATAGGTGTTTTTTCTAGCCTACCATCGGATTCCTTTGTAAATAATTCTATAGCCTTTTTACCTAACCAGTATCCTGAACCTTCATCACCACAAAAATATCCCCATCCACCAACTCTAATCTTATTTCCCCTTTGATCTATTCCATATCCTATGGAACCAGTCCCACTTACAATATTAATACCAGGCTGACAGGCTAAAGAACCGGCCCATCCTACTTCCACATCATTACCACATTTATAGGATTTAGATTTTAAAATATTTTCAACTATTTTTCTCAGTTTGGGAATATCTTTATCCACTTCTCCAAAGGCGGGAAGTCCTAAAAAGGAGTAAGTAATATTAGAAATATCTATATTCGCTTTCTTACACACCTCATTTACTCCTTCTTCCAATACTTTTTTAAAAGTATCTATAGACTGTTCAATGTAATGACAACTATTTCTCCTAGTATATCCCCATATCTTTCCCTTGTCGTCTATAATCATAAAATCTGTTTTAGTACCGCCACCGTCTACCCCTAAATATCTCATCATATCTCCCCCCCCTTACAAAAGCTGGTTTTGTCAAAAGTTTTATCAAAAAACCTTGACAAAACCTTTATTTTTACAAATTTATATATAAAATACTTGCCACCCCCCAAAAATAGGGTACAATTTTATTGACAAGATAAAATTAAGACCAA
>NZ_JBAKFX010000080.1:0-12278 GCF_037577855.1 Dethiothermospora halolimnae
CAAACTCTCAAATTAAAAGTTTTATTACCTGTCACTCAATGTGACGCTGGTGTTAAATGTTTTTCATCTCAAATTAATATCTGGGATGTGCTTGACTTGCACTGTTTAATTTTCAAAGACCAAACTTGTTTTCTGCAACATTTTATTTCGTTGCGACTCTTAATACTATACCAGATTCTTTCTGATCTGTCAAGAACTTCTTTAAATTACTTCCTTAAAAGTTCCAAGTTAAATTGTCATCTTCCACATATTCTTTATTAACAGTAAATCTTAAATGTTTTTTTCGACGACTCTTAACACTATAACAAATTCGAAGGAATTTGTCAAGAACTTTTCTGTCACCAACTTTTTTCCCGCCGGCGACTCTTAATACTATAACAAATTCGACACTTAATGTCAACATGTTTTTCAAATTTATTATATAACTCACTGATGAACAAAAAACAAGACACATTATCATTTTATATTATTGCCTTTTCAAAAAAAGATTATACAACCTTTTTATCTTACTGGTGCCGTGGGCGGGACTCGAACCCGCACAGGAAAATCCCATAGCGCCCTCAACACTACGTGTCTGCCAGTTCCACCACCACGGCCTATTATTTCTCATAAGAGTATACACTTTTTTTTAAAAAAAGTCAAGTAATATGAATTCATATTACTTGACCTCCTCTTTATCTATTTTATTTTTTCTAAAGGGTTCAGGAATAAACCATTCTTCAATATTATTATAAATATTGTAATCTTGGGGGTTAATATTACCCCTCAATCTATCATTTATAAGTAGGGCAGAATTTTTAAAATGTAACCCCACATATGGCAAATCTTCAGTTAGTAACTCTTGTATCTCTAAGTATATATTCTTTTTACTTTGTTTATTTACCACTCTATTGGCTTCCAATAGTAGTTGATCCATTTTTTTATTGTTATAAAAAATGAAATTAGATGCCCCTATTTGAGATGAATGAAATGCAAATTTTAAGTCTGGTATATTAGATAGTTCCCACTCCAATAGTGCAACTTCATAGTCTCCACCAACTATTTTACTCCTAACTTCTCCCCATTTTTTATTTAACAATTCTTCAGTTATATTTTCAGGAAGGTTTATTTGATAGTCTTTAATAACTTTAATTCCGATTTCGCTTAAATTTTCTGTTATTAGTTCGGCAATATTACGTTTTGTTTCACTATAGGGATTAGTTAGTAATTTAATTACCAGCTCTTTTCTTGCTTCATTTATATAAACACCAGTATCACTATTATAAGTCCAACCGGCTTCTTCTAAAATTGTTTTTGCTTTTTCTTTATTATAGTTATATTTATTCAATTCTGAGCTTCTTAACCATGATTTAGGTGGTAGAGGTATATTACTTTTCATTCCATGGCCCAAATACACCTTTTGTATTATTGATTCTCTATCTATACCATAAGATATGGCTTTTCGTAAAGCATTTCCTTTATTAGAATTAAATTTTTCATTTTTAAAGTTAAAAGCTAAAAACTCGTAATTAGTTGAAGGGAACTCATATATTTTCACCTTTTCATTTTGAGCATATTTTTCCCAATCCGAGCCTATTGTCGTTGTTAAGTCTATTTGTCCTGCTTCAAATGATGTAATGGCTAAATTACTACTGTCTAGTATTTTTCCAGTTACTTTATTTATATATGGTTTTTTCCCCCACCAATTTTCATTTGCAACAAGCTTTATTTCCTTTAATTTATTATATTTATCAAATTTAAATGGACCTGTACCTATAGGAGTATAATTATTCTTAGATAAAGCTCTAACGTAGGAGTCACTAATATTTCTCCCACCACCTATAAACTCATGTTTGGGTATTATGGGAAATATCAAGCTTTCCAAAACATTGCCATAGGCTTTATCAAAGATAATATCTATATTATGGTTATCCCTTATCCTCGTCTTAATTATATTGTTAAATTCTTTATTAGTGGATACATTGTATGTGCTTAATAACATATTTTTATAAGCCAAGTCATTATTGGCATATTTTAATGTGTTTATAGTAAACTCAACGTCCTCCGAAGTTAAAATTTCTCCATCATGCCATTTGACATTCTCTTTTAATTCTAAACTAATTATCCTTCCATTTTCTCTTATAGAGTAGTTTTCTACTAATTGTTTCTTTATACTTAAATCTTCATCATAGCTAAACAGACCTTCAAAAACTAATTTATTAAAGTAATACTGACTCTTACTTTTATTTAAAAGGGGATTTAACGTTTCCACATCAATAACAGGAACAACTATTTCTCCCCCGTAGGTAGGTTCATATTCTTTATTTTTTTCTTTATTACTTTGTTCACTGGTATCATTATTAATATCTCCATTTATACCACAAGCAGATATACTTATACTCAATATACTCATTAATAAAAAGTATATAACTCTCTTTAATTTCAAAGTGAATCCTCCCAGTTCTAAATCATTTTAACTAACCTTTTATTTTCTACTAAACCTGGTATTCTCCCCCTTTTAGCCACCGCTTTACCGGCTACTTCTTTTATATCCATTGTCATATCTATAGCTGGTGCCCCAGATATGTAGCTACCAACTCCAAATGCATCTGCTCCTGCTTGTGACAAAATCTCTATTCTCTCTGGAGTTAATCCTCCCGACACAAATATTTTCACCCAATCATATCCATTAATATCTAACTTGGCCCTTACTTCTTTAATTAACTCTGGAGTTACTCCTCCCCTCTCACTTGGAGTATCTAATCTAATTCCATACAGATCTTTTCCTAACTCTTTTGCAATCCTAAGGGATTCTTCCACTTCGTCTTTAAATGTGTCCACTAAGACTATTCTTTTATGGTTTTTAGGCATTATATTATTATAAGCTTTAGCAACTGACAGGGTATCTCCAGCTATTAAAAAGGATGCATGGGGTAATGTACCACTTGGATCCTCTCCTAATAATTTCGCAGTTAAAATATTACTTACCGCACTGGCTCCACCTATTCTTGCCGCTTTCTCCATTACCGGTGCTACTGAAGGATGTAAATGCCTTGTACCAAAACATACAAAGTTTTTATCACCACAAGCTTCTTTTACTCTATTAGCCGCTGTGGCCCAACCACTTGGGCTGGCTAAGCAACCTAGTATAACCGATTCAAATATTCCAAAATCTTTATAAGATCCCTTTATTCTTACTAAGGTTTCTTTAGGTTGGAACTTTTGACCTTCCTCTAAAGCCCACATTTCTATGTTTTTATCTTTTAATACATTCTTTACTTCTTCTATCCCCACAAATATACCAGGCTTTCTTGCAAATATTTCAGCAGTTACTTCTTGCTCTGCAAGGCCCATATTATTCAATATATCTAATGTTCTTAAAAAGTATATATCTGTAGTTAATCCAGCTAATATATCTTCATGTTCTGCAGAGTAAAACATTCTCTCTTTTTCAAATTTTAATTTTTTAATGTCATCTAGACTCTTTAGTTGTTTCATGATTATCATCCTTTCTTATTAATGACAAATATCTTTTGTAAAATATAATTTATAAATATATTGATTTACCATATATATTATAACAGAAACCATAATATATTAGCTTAATTTTTTTGTTTTATAATATCATTCTTTATATAGATCTTCATAGTCATATAACTTTCTATATATTTTATAATCTTTCAGAACTCTATAAACATATTGTTCCGTTTCCCTAAACGGTATCTTATCTAAGTTAAGACCATCACTACTATACTCTTTATTAGCTAACCATTTTGTAACATTGCCGCTTCCACCATTATAGGCAGCTAAAGCTAATTTTATATTTCCATTAAACTGAGCCTTTAGGTTATTAACATACCAGCATCCAAAGCTTATATTTGTTTCAGGTTCATAAAGCATCTCTTCTTTATAGTCATTAATACCCATAATATCTGCAATCCATTTTCCTGTTGATGGAGTTATCTGCATAAGTCCTGTAGCTCCCTTATGGGACTTTGCCTCTTCATCGAACTTACTTTCTACTCTTATTATAGATGCAACTAAAAAAGGATCTATATTATACTTATCAGAATACTTAGATATATACTCCCTATGCTCTAAAGGGTACATAACTTTTCCCGCCCATTTTATTCCTAAAATGCTTATCCCTATTATAATTGTAAATACTATAACTATTCTTATTGTTTTTTTTGCAATTTTGGAAAAAGTCAACAAACATATCCCCCCAACTATTACTTTAGATGTTCTATAGCTTCTTCTATATTTTTTATTAATAAATTAATATTATTAGAGTTATTAATAATAACATTTGCATATTTTTTCTTAGCTTCTATACTCATTTGGGAATTTATCTTACTCTTAGCTTCTTCTTTATTAATATTATCTCTTTTCATTAATCTTTGTAATTGAGTTTCTTCATCTGTATATACCAGCCAAACCTCATTAAATAAAATTCCTTCCGATTCTAACTTCTGTTTATTTTCGATTAATAAAGGTATATCTACAAATATAATATCATTATTTTTTTTGTAAACTTCGATTTCTTTTTTTATCTCGTATGTAACCTTAGGATGAACTATATTATTTAATATATTTCTCCTATCCCTATCATTAAAAATAATCTTACCAAGTTTTTTCCTATCTAATGACATATCTTCATTTAATATTTCTTTTCCAAATTGAGATACAATCTCATTATATGCGGGTTGTCCGGTCTTTACAACATTATGGGATATCTTATCAGCATCAATAACTGGATATCCCTTTCTAAACAATATTTCAGTGGTAGTACTCTTACCGGTGGCTATCCCACCGGTAAGACCTATAACCTTATTATTATAATTATTTTGTTTCATACCAACTGTCTCCTGTCTCCATATCTACTTTCAAAGGCACCCTTAAATCTACAGCTTTCTCCATTAAATCCTTTAAAAGATGCTTAACTTCTTTAAGCTCATCTTTATGGGTTTCTATAATTAACTCATCATGTACCTGTAGTATTAGCTTTGACTTCATACCCCTTTTCTTTAACTCATTATAAACCTTAACCATTGCTATCTTTATAATATCTGCAGCACTTCCCTGTATTGGAGTATTCATGGCTGTTCTTTCTCCAAATGATCTAATATTATAGTTTCTTGACTTTAATTCCGGTAGGTATCTTCTTCTATTTAGTATTGTTTTAACATATCCATTGTCTTTACCTTCGTCAACAATATTATCCATATATTCTTTAACCCTTTGATAATTTTCTAAATAATTATCTATATATTTTTTAGCTTCTTTTTTAGTAATATCTAAATCTCTAGATAATCCAAAGTCACTTATACCATACACTATACCAAAGTTTACAGCTTTAGCCCTACTTCTCATAAGTGATGTAACCTCTTCTTTAGGAACATTAAATACCTCCGATGCTGTTTTAGTATGTATATCATCCTCACTAAAAAAAGCCTCTTTAAGTTTAGGATCATCGGCTATATGGGCAAGTACTCTTAGTTCTATTTGTGAGTAATCTGCATCCACTAGGGTATAATCTTCATTACTGGCAACAAAAAACTTTCTGATTTTTCTTCCCTCTTCAGTCCTTATAGGTATATTTTGTAGATTAGGTTCTGTGCTACTTATTCTACCGGTGGTGGTTATGGTTTGATTAAAACTAGAATGTACTTTATTTGTATCTTTATTAATTAAATCCCTAAGACCATCTATATAAGTGGACTTTAGTTTTGTAATCTGTCTATAATCCATTATCTTTTCAATTATGGGGTGTTTTTTCTCAAGTTTTTCTAAAACTTGGACACTTGTGGAGTAACCAGTCTTAGTTTTCTTTATAACTGGTAACTCTAATCTTTCAAATAAAATATTTCCCAGTTGTTTAGGAGAATTTATATTAAATTCTTCTCCTGCCATATCATATATTGTTTCTGTAAGTTCTTCTATTCTGTTATTTAAATCTTGTGATGATTCTTCTAATTTATCTATATCTACTGTAAATCCTTCAAATTCCATATTAGCTAAAACTTCTATTAAAGGAAGTTCAACTTCATAAAATAATTGTTCCATATCATAATCTTTAATTTTTGTTTCAATTGGCTTCCTTGAGTTAAATATTATATCTAATTGATTTGTACAATAATTTACCCTTTCATCTAATGATATATCTTCAAATTTTTTTGCTCTTTTCCCTTTACCTAATAAATCTTCTTTATTTTTTATTGCCATTTGAAGATATCCTTCTGCTATTGATTTTAATTCGTACTTACTTTCAGATGGGTTTAAAATGTATTGTCCAATCATACTATCAAATTCTATCCCATTTATATTTATTCCATATCTAAGAAGAACTAAAATGTCCCTTTTTAAATTATGACCTATTTTCCTAACTTCCTTATTTTCAAATATTTCTTTCATTGCTTTAATAATTTTATCACTATTATTTTCATCAAAGTTTATGTAATAGGTCTTATTAGAGTCACTTTTTATACCTAGACCTAATATCTTGTCTGATAAAGGATTATCTCCATCAATTAAGAACTTCAAATACATGTTATTTTCTTTTTTTATATCATCTATTACTTCTTCTATTTGCTCCATATTATTTACTAATATCTTTTCTCCATATTTTCCATCACTAATATTATCCATAAAATCATTTTTATCTATTTTCTTTAAAAGACTATTAAACTCTAGCTTCTTATATAATGAATAGAGTTCCTTATTATCTGCCTCTTCTTTTTTTAGCTTCTCTTTATTAATGTCAATTGGAACATGGGTAATTATTGTGGCCAATTTCTTACTCATAAAAGCCTGTTGTCTATTCTCTATTAATTTTTCCTTTAATTTTTTTCCCTTTACTTTTTCTATATCTTCATATATACCCTCTATAGATCCAAACTGTTTTAATAGTTTAATACCTGTCTTCTCACCTACCCCAGGCACTCCTGGGATATTATCAGATTTATCTCCCATAAGTCCCTTTAAATCTATAAACTGAGTAGGGGTAACCTCATATCTATCAAATAATTTATCAGTATCATATATTTCTAAATTTGAAATACCTTTTCGAGTTATTAAAACCTTTGTTTTTTCACTAACTAATTGTAAGTAATCTTTATCCCCAGATACTGCGATGACTTCTAAACCCTCTTCTTCTCCCCTTTTAGCCATGGTTCCAACCAAGTCATCGGCTTCAAAACCTTCTAATTCAATTCTATATATATTAAGCTTATCTAATACCTCTTTTAAAATATCAAACTGTCCGGCCAATTCATTTGGGGTCTTTTTTCTCCCTGCCTTATAGTCCTTAAATTCCTTATGTCTAAAAGTAGCACCTTTCATATCAAATGCCACTCCAATATATTCTGGATCATACTCATCTACTATTTTATATAGCATAGTTAAAAAACCATAAACACCATTAGTATATATACCATCTTTTGTAGCTAATGGTGGTAATGCGTGAAATGCCCTATGTAATAAACTGTTTCCATCTATTAGCATCAATTTTTCCTTTGACAAGTTATCAACTCCTTAATAACGACTCTTCTTACTTATTTTTAATTATTTAATCTTCTATTTTAGTATATATTAAAATAGAACATCAGTAAACATATAGTGTCCAAATATGTAAATACACTATATCTTTTTACATGTATAATAATATTTTATCCAACTCTAAGTTGAAAATTAATATAAAATAATTTTTTATTAAGTAGGTAATAATATATACTGTTTAAAAATAATATTTAGCGAAAGATAGGAGTCCTTAATATGATTGTAATCTTAATTAGAACATTAATATTATATATATTTGTATTAATTAGTATTAGGTTAATGGGTAAAGGAGAATTAGCTGAAATGCAGCCCTTCGAACTGGTAGTTATATTAATGATAGCAGAACTGGCAGTTCTCCCCATGGAAAACTTAGGTGTTCCTCTTATAAATGGATTTGTGGCAATAGCTACCCTTTTATTCATTCAAATTTTAATTTCCCTATTAAATTTAAAAAGTCAAAAGCTCAGAGGTCTTATATGTGGTAAACCTAGTATATTAATTCATAATGGTAAAATCAATGAGAAAGAATTAAAAAAATTAAGAGTAAATATAAATGATTTAGCAGAGCAAATTCGTTCTAAAGGGTATCCCCATATGGATGATATAGAATATGCAATATTAGAAACAAATGGAGACTTAAGTGTAATTCCAAAGGTAGATAAATCTCCTGCTACTTTAGAAGATCTAAATATAAAGGGTAAGTCAAATGGACTCCCCGTATCCCTTATAATAGATGGCAATATTCTTATAGATAATTTAAAAAAATTCTCTATAGAAAAACAATGGCTTTTATCACAGCTAAAAACTAAAAATATAACAGATGTCAGTAAAGTACTTTTTGCATACATAGATAATAACAAAGAATTATTTGTTCAAGAAAAACAATAGTTTATATGGAGGCAATTTTATGAAAACATATATTGTAACCTTTGCTATTATTCTTTTGATAATAGTAGGGTGGTTTATAATTTTCGATAAGGTAGAATACCACTGTGAAAGTGCAAATAAATCTTTAAATAAAGTAATATCCCATATAGATAATAATAATTGGAATGATGCTAAAAAAGAATTTGATAAAGTAACAGATAAATGGAGTGATATTCGATCAAGTTGGAGCATCCTCCTAGATCATCATGAAATTGACAATATAGATTTATCTATGGCTAAAACTAATAAATATGTTTCATCAAAAAACCCTTCCCTCTCTTTAGCAGAAATTGAAGTGTTAAAAAAGTTATTTAATATAGTTAAGGAAAATGAAGCTTTAACTTTAACTAATATATTATAGTATTTGGTTGCTACAAATTTATTGTATATAATGTACCATATGCTATAATGTAAATAAAAAGGAGAAAAATGCCTATGGAGAAACTGTGTATTTCGTTGTTTATATTCATGTTAATGTTTAATAACGGTTTATATTTTAATGAGTGGGAAGATCATTCCAATAAGGCTAATGTAGAAGTAATTGCTTTAGATATGTCTTCAGTAAATAATCTAATGGCTAAAGATAATGATGTAACAAAAGTATGCTTAAGGATTAGTAAAAAGGTTCCTATTAAAATTGATGGAGTAGAAAAGAAAGATGCTTATATAGAACCTCAATTCTATGCTACTATACACGATAAAGAAAATGGTGGAATTTCTGTTTATGATGTGAAAAAAAACTCTCCTAAGAGTAACTATTGTAATATTCGTGATTATAGCTTTGAAAAATTAAGCTCAGTTATGTATCGAACAACTATTGATTTTTTTACTGATAATGCAGATGGCCATTATTCAGATAGTATGGAAGTAACATTTATTATTAATGGTATTAATGATGTAGACGTTAATGTAGTGTAGTAATTAATGTAAAAAGACTTTTGAAATTATTGCCAATAATTTTAAAAGTCTTTTTCTTTTTTTCAAACAACAAAAAAATAGAGGGCCGGCATCTCGCTTCAACCCTCTATTTCTCTATATTCTATTTGGTGCGCCCACGAGGACTCGAACCCCGAACCTTCTGATTCGTAGTCAGACACTCTATCCAGTTGAGCTATGAGCGCTAATATTTGGAGGCGGCACCCAGATTCGAACTGGGGAATAAAGGATTTGCAGTCCTCTGCCTTACCACTTGGCTATGCCGCCATATCTAATTATATTATATGCTAAATACCTAACCCGTTGACTAAATTCACAACTAAGCGACTATCACAATTCTTGAAAAGCATAAGAATTGGATATCTGCTTATGCCTTACCACTTGGCTATGCCGCCAAAATAAAAAAATGGCTGGGACGGCAGGACTCGAACCTACGCATGCTAGAGTCAAAGTCTAGTGCCTTACCGACTTGGCGACGTCCCAACAACTATATAAATTATAAATGGGGTGAATAATGGGAGTCGAACCCATGACCTCCAGAGCCACAATCTGGCGCTCTAACCAACTGAGCTATACCCACCACGTTTTTTTCGTTTCTATGGAGCGGGTGAAGGGAATCGAACCCTCGCGACTGGCTTGGAAGGCCAGGGCTCTACCACTGAGCTACACCCGCATATTTCCTGTATTTTTACATGTATCTAACTAACGGTGACACCCAGCTTTTCCTAACTAAGCGATTCACACCAAATCGAAAAGACGATTTGGGTTCTCTGCTTATACCACTGAGCTACACCCGCATATTGGAGCGGAAGACGAGATTCGAACTCGCGACCCTCGCCTTGGCAAGGCGATGCTCTACCACTGAGCCACTTCCGCACACTAACTGCTGTCAGAATTCTAAATTGTAAATTACAAATTCTAAATTATTTAATCTGCGAAGCAGATTTTTTATTGCTTTTCATTTATAATTTAAAATTTACAATTTGTAATTGTCTTTTTGGTGGAGGGGACTGGATTCGAACCAGTGAAAGCAATGCTAACGGATTTACAGTCCGTCCCCTTTGGCCAACTCGGGAACCCCTCCAAAACCGACTTCGTCGGAATTTAAAATTCTAAATTACAAATTCTAAATTATTTGATCTGCGAAGCAGATTTTTTATTGCCTTTCATTTATAATTTAAAATTTACAATTCACAATTGCATTTTATGGAGCTGGCGGGAGGACTTGAACCCCTAACCTACTGATTACAAGTCAGTTGCTCTACCAATTGAGCTACGCCAGCACAAATTATTCTATTTAACTTTTCACTTAACTTGCTATCCGTAACTCCTTAACTAAGCGACTCACACCAAATCAAAAAGAAGATTTGGGTTCCCTGCTTATACCAATTGAGCTATGCCAGCACAGACTGTCTTACAGACAGAATTTTAAATTGTAAATTAGCCAATCTGCGAAGCAGATTGATTTTTGTTTTTCATTTATAATTTAAAATTTACAATTTGTAATTGTTTCTATGGCGACCTGGAAGGGACTCGAACCCTCGACCTCCAGCGTGACAGGCTGGCATTCTAACCAACTGAACTACCAGGCCAGGAACCAACTATCGTTGGAATTTTAAATTCTAAATTACAAATTTAAAATGTCTAATCTACGAAGCAGATTGTTTTTTTGTCTTTCATTTATAATTTAAAATTTACAATTTGTAATTACTTTTATGGTGGGCGCAGCAGGGCTCGAACCTACGACCCCCTGCTTGTAAGGCAGGTGCTCTCCCAGCTGAGCTATGCGCCCCTATTTATTGGTGACCCTACCGGGACTCGAACCCGGGTTACCGCCGTGAAAGGGCGGTGTCTTAACCGCTTGACCATAGGGCCATAAAAACTGGTGCAGTGTACAATTAATACGGTTTCAAACATTCTTTTCTTTCCTGTACATTGCTCCCTGTACTCTGTACTGTATTTCTGGTAGCGGCGAACGGAATCGAACCGCTGACACTGCGGGTATGAACCGCATGCTCTAGCCATCTGAGCTACGCCGCCATAAAAACTCATTTTTAATGGTTGCGGGGGCTGGATTCGAACCAACGACCTCCGGGTTATGAGCCCGACGAGCTACCAGCTGCTCCACCCCGCGACATACTATCCTGCGGATAGAATTTTAAATTGTAAATTACAAATTTTAAATTACCTAACCTGCGAAGCAGATTGCTTTTTTTGCTTTTCATTTATAATTTAAAATTTACAATTTGTAATTGTATTTCTTGGTGCCGGGGACCGGAATCGAACCGGTACGGTCGTATAAGGACCGCAGGATTTTAAGTCCTGTGCGTCTGCCAGTTCCGCCACCCCGGCGGATATTTAATTAGTGGCTCTCGGGGTGGGACTCGAACCCACAGCCTACCGGTTAACAGCCGGTTGCTCCACCATTGAGCTACCCAAGAACACTTTCCAATCTGGCAACGACCTACTCTCCCAGGCAGTTGCCCGCCAAGTACCATCGGCGCTGGAGGACTTTACTACTGTGTTCGGTATGGAAACAGGTGTGGCCCCTCCGCCATTGTTACCAGATTAAAATGACAACCCAAATCTTCGATTTGATGTTAGTCACTCACTCAACTCAAGTCGAGTTTTAAACTCTATCGCCTTAGCGACAAGATATATAATATCACATAATGTCGAACTTGTCAATACTTTTTAGTGGATTTTTTTCTTCATTAATCTCTCCACTCTCAATTCTCAACTTTCCTCTAAAAAAGTGTTTTGCACTTTCAAAATTGCACAGTGAATATATATTGGTCAAGCCCTCGACCTATTAGTATCATTAAGCTTAAGACATTACTGCCCTTACACCTATGACCTATCAACCAGATAGTCTTTCT
>NZ_JBAKFX010000081.1:0-11625 GCF_037577855.1 Dethiothermospora halolimnae
CAACTATTTGCTTCTTAAATTCTTTAGTATACCTTTTACCTTTATTAGACATGATAATCCTCCAATTCAATTTTATTTATTATATCATGTCCGAGTTTTCACTGTCTAATTAAGTATAACCTATCCAACTTATTGAGTTCCTCGATAGAAGTAAAGTCTCTCCAATTGATTACATTCATCCATTTAATCGTATTTTAAAAATAGGATGTTCAACTTCTGTTTGAATTTAAGACAAAATTTTGTTATCATTTAGTCACTAATTTAATTTTTAAAAAGGGAGCTGACCAGTTTGTTCAAAAAAATTTTTAAATTTCTAAACACACACACATCTAATAATATAATATTGCATGGTATTTCTATAGGGGTGTGCTTTGTAATAGGAGTCTTTGCAGCAGATATAATATCTAGTTTATTAACTAATGATAATTTACACTTAAGTATTTTCAAAGCATTAGGTGGTTTTGTAGGTGGTTTTTTAAGTGGTGTAGTTTTTAAATCACTAGACTAAAGACGTTCCTAATCAACCTATTACTATATCTAACACTTTCAATACTATATAGCCAATCTCAAAAGCCTTTTTTCTGTAACTTTTCAAAAAATAAAAAAAACCAGGAAGTTTAATCCCTGGCCATAACTTTATCTAATATTTTGCATGTTAATGCAAACACCTCACCTCTAGTTATTTCATTATTATATCTCTTTTTATTTATATATACATCATAATAATTAGTTAACTTATTGAAGGATACTGGATAGGTTATGGATAGGTTATACTTAATTAGACAGTGAAAACTCGGACATGATATAATAAATAAAATTGAATTGGAGGATTATCATGTCTAATAAAGATAAATAGTTACGTCTTTCGATTATTATTTACTTTTTATTTATCATTTATGATGACATCAGTTTAGATTATATTCTACTTTTTATATATTTCGCTGCAGTTCATATGACATGCCCCACATCTACTCTAGTAAGCCATGGACATTTATAATACTTTAATTTTTCTAATTGTTTTTTACTTATTTTCATATTTTCACCTCTTTTGATATAGAAAAGACAGCGACTTCTCGACTATCTTATTTATATAATTAACAATCCAAACTTTATATTTTAAAATTTACAATATTCATTTATTGTTCCTCAAAAAACACTTTAACAAAAGACTATATTCCAATGACTTTAGTCATTGGAATATAGTCTTTTTTCAACTACTAATCCCCAAAGCCTTATTTAACTTTTTAACCGCCCTTTTTTCTATTCTGGACACATAAGATCGGGAAATACCCAATTGCTTCGCTATTTCCCTCTGGGTTTTGCACCCTTCTCTAGTTAATCCATATCTTAATATTATAATAGTCTTTTCCCTGTCCTTGAGTACTTTATTTATCTTTTTATATAGTTTTTTTACTTGAATCTTTAGGTCTACTTCATCAATAACCTCATCAGCATCTGTACCTAGTATATCGATTAAAGATATTTCATTACCTTCTTTATCAACTCCTATTGGGTCTTGTAGTGATATTTCAGAACGGGTCTTTTTATTAGACCGTATTGTCATTAATATTTCATTATCTATACACCTTGCCGCATATGTTGCTAATCTTGTTCCCTTATTTCTATCAAAGGTAGATATGGCTTTAATCAGTCCTATTGTTCCAATAGATATTAAATCATCTGGATCCCTTCCAATATTGTGGTATTTCTTTACTATATGAGCCACAAGTCTCAGATTTCTTTCGATTAAAATATTTTTTGCATTTTCATCCCCCTGCTCATACATAATAAGGTACTTTTCTTCATCTTCTTTAGATAATGGTTGAGGAAATGAACTGTTATTAGAAATATACCCTAAAAATAAAAAAGCTGGTTTAAATAAAGTTAGCAGACATGAAAGTAGTCCGGGGAACATAAGAGAATACACCTCCATTTTATTATAGGTCATATTTAATTATATGAACTACAATATGGAAGTGTGCTAGTACATGGGAAATTTATTTTTTTAGTTTATATATTTCTTTAACAATATTTTCAAATACTAATCCAGCAGAGTGTCCACCGGAACCACCGTTTTCTATAATGACTACGATGGCATATTTAGGTTGACTTTTAGGATAGTATCCACCAAACCATCCATGCTTTATGTCTGAGTAATCATCCTTTTCTGCGGTTCCCGTTTTTCCAGCTGCTCCCCCAATACCATCTAAGTCGAAATGATTTGCTGTTCCTATATCAACTACCTGCTTCATAAAATTTTTAACTATAGTACAAGCATCAGAAGACAGAACCTGTTTTTCTCCATATTTTTTTAAGTCTTTAATTTTATAGCCATTATCACCTACAATACTATCTAATATGTTTAGATTTTTTTCTATACCATTATTAGCTACTATAGTCATCATATTTGCCACCTGGATTGGAGTTACATAGACATCCCCTTGACCTATGGATATATTCCCAACTGCTGCACCTAACAGTCTATCTCCCTTAGGCATCATACCCTTTACTTGATTAAAATCTCCTATTTTTATTTTATTATTAAAACCTATTTTTTCTGCTGTTTCTATTATTTTTTTTCCTCCCAATCTCTTTCCCAATTCAATAAATACGGAATTACAAGAGTAAGCAAAGGCCTCTTCTAAATTTATCTTTCCATGACCACCCCTAAGATGACATGCAAATGATACTCCATTTACTTCTTCACTACCATTACAATAAAATTCTTCATCCAATGAAACTTCATTATTTTCTAATGCAGATAATAAAACCACTATTTTAAAGATAGAACCGGGATGATAATGGTATTCTAATACTCTATTTTGAAACTCGCCGTTTTCAGCTTTCTTTATCTTTCCATTACCATTTTCTATAAAATATTGTCCTATATTATTTTGGTCAAATTTTGGCCTACTTGCCATAGCTAATATGTCTCCACTTTCGACATCGACTACTATAGCTCCTCCATCTTTCCCATAATCACCCAGTGCCTTTTCTGTTACTTTTTGTATTTCATAGTCAATAGTCAGTTTTATATTGTTTTTTCCCTTGTTATTATTTCTTTCTTCAAACCCTATGCCCGGTATTATTCTCTTTTTTCCATCTACTGCGACGGATATAGTCTTTTTACTTTCATTTTCTAATACATCATTATAGATTTTTTCTAATCCTGCTACCCCACTTTTATCTGATTTATTTATATAACCTACTAGGTGACATAGTATATTATTATATCTAGGTCCCTCTTCATATTTATATATACCCTCTAATTCATTTATCTTTTTATCATAGTTTTCTTTTAAAGGTAACTTAACTATACTTTTGGATGATTCAAATAATTCCATAACTTCACCTTTCTCCATATCTACATTGTCACTAATTATATCAATTGCCTTATTAACATTTAATAGACTCTTATGTACCAGTATATATGGATTTTTATTTCTATTAGTAATGGATATACCATTTCTATCTAATATATCTCCCCTTTCCTCTAATTTTTCAACTGTTTTATAGTGCTGCCTTGCCACTGAACCTGAGTATTGTTCGTTTTTAAAAAATTGTATCCAAAATAATCTTAGGGTTAATAATATAAAGGCTACTAAAAAGCATATAAAAGTAAATTTAGTTCTTCCAACTATTTTTCTACTATCTTCTTTATCTTTTCTCATAAAAAAACCTCCATTTAAGTCATTATTATAATTATTAACAACTTTAAACAGAGGTATAATATTATTTATTTAATCTTTGGGATATTATTGATTTAATTTTTGTTACCATAAGATCTATTGCCACTTTATTATATCCACCTTCTGGTATAATAATATCTGCATACTTTTTACTAGGCTCAATAAACTGCATATGTGCTGGTCTAACAGTGGAAAAATATTGTTCTATTACAGATTCTAGTGTTCTGCCCCTTTCATTTATGTCCCTAAGTATTCTTCTAACGATTCTAACATCGGCATCGGTATCAACAAATATTTTAATATCTAATAAATTTCTTATTTTTTCATCATTTAATATTAGTATTCCTTCAACTATAATAATATCTTCAGGATTAACTTTTATAGTTTCTTTTTTCCGAGTATGGTTTTCAAAGTCATAAATTGGTTTCTCTATAGTCTTTCCCTCAATTAAATCATTAACCTGAGAAACTAATAGGTCGTTATCAAAGGCTAAAGGATGGTCATAATTAGTTTTTACCCGTTCTTTAAAGGTTAAATGACCTTGATCTTTATAGTAGGAATCCTGTTCTATCATAACTATATTTTCTTCATTGAGTTCACTAAAAATCTCTTTAGATACTGTGCTCTTCCCAGACCCAGTCCCCCCTGTTATTCCAATCACTATAGGTCTATTCAAGTTTATCATTCCTTTCTAGGCTTTCTTATCATGTCAAAAGATTCTACTGGTTTTTCTACTTTAATATATATCTTCTGTTGTGGATGGGGTGCTACATCAATTTCCTCTTTATTATGATCCCACATTTGTTTAATTGTCTGTACAAAGTGTTCTTTTTGGGGACCGAAAAATTCAACTTCATCTCCTACAAAAATCCTATTTCTTTGTTCTACCTTAGCTATTTTGTTCTCTTTATCATAATCAAGGACTAATCCAACAAAGTCATAGTTTCTTATATAGGAACTACTTTCATATAATTGATCTTCATCCGATGGTTTATCAAAATAAAATCCAGTGGTAAAATCCCTGTGACTTGCTTTTTTAATTTCTTTTAACCATTCATTATTATAAACATAATTCTCCGGATCTGCAAGGTAATTATCTAAGGCCATTCTATATGCCCTTACTATTGTTGCCACATAATAGGGACTCTTCATTCTACCTTCTATTTTTAAACTTTTAATACCGGAATTTATTAGTTCAGGTATATGTTCAATCATACATAAATCCTTAGAATTAAAAATAAAGGTACCCCTTTCATTTTCATATACAGGATAATATTCTCCTGGACGACTTTCCTCCATAAGATGATATTTCCATCTACAGGATTGGGCACATTCTCCCCTATTGGCATCTCTATTTACCATATAATTGCTTAATAAACATCTACCAGAATAGGAAATACACATAGCTCCATGGACAAAGGCCTCCACATCTAAATCATCTGGGGTTTTATTTACAAATTCTGCTATCTCTCTTAATGATAATTCTCTTGCCACTATAATTCTTTTTATTCCTTGCTTATGCCAAAAGTTAGCTGTGGCATAATTGGTAGTATTTGCTTGGGTACTTAAATGTATTTCCATATTAGGAGCTACATCTCTCACTATACTTACTACTCCAGGGTCAGATACTATAACAGCATCAATCCCCATATTATCTAGTTCTTTAACATACTCTGGTAGTCCTTCCAGATCTTCATTGTGGGGTATTATGTTTAATGTAACATAAACTTTCTTATTTCTATCATGGGCAAATTTTAACCCTTCTTCTATCTGTTCCATAGTAAAATTTTTAGCAGCTGCCCTTAGGCCAAAGGCTTCCCCTCCTAAATAAACTGCATCGGCTCCATATCTTATTGCCATTTTAAGTTTTTCTAAGTTTCCTGCAGGAGCCAGTAATTCTATATTGTTCATTATATTATTCCTCCTTCTTATATGATAAGGCGACTCCATCTCCAATTGGTATAATGCTTGACTCTAACATATCATTATTGCAAATATAATCAAGATACTCCCTCATTCTTCTTACAATGGTTTTTTTTCTACGAACAACCAGTTCATCATTAGCTATCATCCCTTTAAATAAAACATTGTCTGAAATTATTATCCCTCTTGGGGATAAACTTTCAATACAATAGGGGAGAAAATCCATATATTTACTCTTAGCTGCATCAAGAAAAATAAGATCAAATTTCCCTTTTACCTTAGGTAATACTTCCTTGGCTTCACCTTTTAATATCTTAATTTTATTCTTATAGCCATTTATATTTATATTATTTTGTGCAAGATCTATCATATCATCTCTGCGCTCTATTGTTAATATCTCACCATCTCCATCTATTGCATTCATCATAGTAAGAGCAGAATATCCTATAGCTGTACCTATCTCTAATATTTTTTTAGGCCTTTTTATTTTTAATAATACATTCATAAATTGAGCTACTTCTGGATGTATTATTGGCACATGATTCTCTTCTGCATACTCTTCTAATTTTCTTAGAAACTCTGGACTTTCAGGTATTACTTCCCTTATATAGTCTTCGATATATTCCATATTAATATTACCCAATTAAATCTCTGCTACTTAAAAATCATTAAAAGTAGCAGTCTCACCACCTTTCTTTCTAAAAATTTCATTAAATTTATATAATAAATCCAATTATACTCTACATAAATAATACGTGGCTATTATACCACGTATTATTTATCTTAAAACAAAATATATACTAATTTTGATTTTTATTTTTAGCCTTTAAATGCTCTTTATATGTTTTAGTAAAGGTATGACTTCCATCTCCATTGGCTACAAAGAAAAGATAGTCTGTATCTGCTGGATTAACCGCTGCCTTCATTGATTCAATTCCTGGAGAAGCTATAGGAGCAGGGGGTAGCCCTGGGTTTCTATATGTGTTATATGGAGACTCAATATTTGTGTCAGCTATTGATAGTACTTCTTTTCTTTCTCCCAAAATATATTGAACCGTAGCACAGGATTCTAATGGTTTGTCCATTTCTAATCTATTATGAAAAACCGCCGATACAAGGGGCCTTTCTTCATCTAGCATTGCTTCTCTCTCTATTATTGATGCTAAAGTGGTTACCCTATTTAAGTCCATATTCATCTTAGTAGCTTTACTTTTGATATGCTTAGTGTATAGTTCCTCAAATCTTTCAATCATTTTACTAATTATTTCTTCCTCTGATGCATCTTTATATACTTCATATGTATCAGGATACAAATATCCCTCTAAAGTCATGCCAGTAGACAATTCCTTTAAGACTGGATGGTTATTTGTAAAGTTTGATATATCCTTGGATAACTTTAAAAACTTATCTTTATCTACTATACCTTTTTTATTGAGAAGTTCTGCTATCTGACCTAACTCATATCCCTCAGGAATAGTAAATCTAACAGTATTATCTGACTTTCCTCCCTTAGAAAGTTCGTCAATTATATCCTTAATTTCCATACCGTTATTAAGGGTATATGTTCCAGCTTTAAGCTTACCATCCTTCTTTTGAGCTTTAACTATTAAAGTAAACATATATTTATTTTTTATAATATTATTGTCTTTTAATAATTTAGCAATATTATTTGTAGAACTTCCCGATGGGATATCTATTGTTATGTCCTCCGCCTCATCCCCTGATGCTACAGGACTAATTTGAGCTCTAACATAGTAAAATAAAGTCAGTGATAATACTATAACTATTGACATTATTATGGCAAGTACTTTTTTCCATCCTGTATCTTTAAATATGCCCATATGCCCCCTCCTTATTTATTTTATATACATTTATGTACATTATTATATAATTTAAAATGTTTTTTTACAAGTTTTTATCCAATTAATTACTATAACAATATTATTTTTTACCTATTCTTTTATAACCATACAGTACAATATTACCTAATAATATAACCGATACTGCCTCCCCTAGAGTTATTCCCAAAACGGTAAACCAATATGGCCACTCTGCAAAATAGGATACCCAAGCCGATACTATAAAGCCATTTAATAATATGGGAGGCAATACAGATAAAAATTTATTTGATATTTTTCTAGTTAAATATGCTGAAACTAAAGTAACTAAACTTCCTCCAACTATATCTAATAATCCAAAGTTAAGGACAAAGGATAAAATAAAGTTTGCTAAAAGACATCCTACAAAGACACCAGGGATAGCAGCTTTTTCAACTCTCGGTAATAAAACCAATCCTTCAGCTATTCTTATTTGAAAAGGTCCTGAAGCTAACCATGGTATTGGTACCTGTAACAAAACTAAAATTACATATATAGCAGCAATCATTCCAGCTTTAGCTAAATACTTTACATCCACAAATATCAACCTCTCCTTATACTAAAAAATATATGCTTAGTATATATATCTTATAAATCATTATAACTTAATCATAATAGGAACTAATATTGGAACCGCTGTAGATAAAATTACACCGGTTATAAAGGATATGATAGCTATCTCCGGTTTATTTGACTTAGATATTACAGGTAATGAAGTATCCATTGCTGTTGCTCCAGCAGGAGCAATGCTCTCTATATCCCCAATATATTTTGCAATAAAAGGAATAGTTAATAATCCTATTACTTCCCTCACCACATTAGATATAAATGCTAATGCACTTAATTCAGAAGAATAATCAGTTAACATGATTGAAGATAGGGTATACCATCCAAGTCCAGCTCCAACAGCTCCAGATTCATTTAATGGCATTTTAAATATAAGTCCTCCCAATATGCTTCCCAGTATACTTCCGATTATTATCATAATAGGAACTAACAAAATTCCAAATCCCATATTTTTTATATTCTTTAGTACATTATTATTTCTACCTATGTCTATGCCCACAAAAAATAATAATATACATAAACCTATATCTATTATGTAATCTATATTACTTAATATACTATCATTAGAAAAGAAAAAACCAACTATACCTCCAACTAAAACAGAAAGTATTATTTTAATGCTCATTTGATTTCACCTTACCTTCTTTAGACACTATAAACCTTTTTACCCCTTTTATTAATAACACACTAAAAAAGATAGAAAATATAGATAATATTATAGCCTTAAATCCTATACTTAAAAAGGATTTGATCACTTTTTCATCACTACCTATCTTAAATCCCATTATAAATAGTAAAAATAGTAATGCAATACCCTGTATTTTATCAATTTTGTTTATTACTTTTTTACTGACTAAGCTTTTCCTACTTATAAAAAATCCCAATAACAAAATACCTAAATATAAGAAAATCCTAAAAAACATATATTCACCTACTTTTTATTATTATAAAATCCCCGTCTAATTAGACGAGGATTTTATTTAAATTTTTAAACTTCCATAATGATCGGTAAAATCATTGGATTCCTCTTTATTTTACCATATAAGTAGTTTCTAAGGGAATTTCTAATATTAGATTTAAGAGTTGACCAGTCAGTTATATGCTGTCTTTCACATTCTGCCATTACATCTCGAACAACCTTCCTTGCTTCTTCCATCAGGTCTTCAGATTCCCTAACATAAACGAAGCCTCTTGATATAATGTCTGGCCCTGCAACTACTGCTCCATTATTTTTATTTATTGTAACCACAACAACTATTAATCCATCTTCCGATAAATGTCTTCTATCCCTTAATACAATATTTCCTACATCTCCTACACCTAGTCCATCTACCAAGATATTACCTGCCTGTGTGTTTGGACCAAATGCTCCTCTTTCTGGACTAAATTCGATTGTAGAACCATTTTTCCCTACAAATATATTCTCACTGGGCATACCTAATTCTTCTGCCAATTCAGCATGCTGCTTTAAGTGTCTATACTCACCATGAACTGGAATAAAGAATCTAGGTTTAACCAATGTATGCATTAATTTAAGTTCCTCTTTACAAGCATGACCTGAGACATGTACATCGGCTAATCTTTCGTATATAACGTCTGCACCTTTTTTAAATAATTGGTTTATCACCCTTGATACCATCTTTTCATTTCCCGGTATAGGTGTTGCTGAAATTATAACTAGGTCACCCTTTATAAGTTCCATCTTTCTATGATCGGATGATGCTAATCTTGATAAAGCGGACATTGGTTCCCCTTGACTACCGGTTGTAATTACAACTATCTGATTATCTGGGTACTTATCTACATCATTTATTTCTATCAATGTACCATCTGGTATATCTAAGTATCCCAACTCTGATGCCACATTAACCACATTCACCATACTACGTCCTGAAACGGCAACCTTTCTATTAAACATTACCGCTGCATTTATTATCTGTTGTACTCTGTGTATATTTGATGCAAATGTTGCAACGATAATTCGCTGCTTTGCAGTCATAAAAATATCATTAAATGTATCTCCAACTGTTTTCTCAGACATAGTGTAACCAGGTCTTTCTACATTAGTACTATCAGCAAGTAGGGCTAATACCCCCTTTTCTCCTAGTTCAGCAAACTTATGAAGGTCCATAACTTCCCCATTTATTGGAGTATAATCAACCTTAAAATCTCCAGTATGAACTATTACACCCAGCGGTGTATGTATAGCCAATGCCACCGTATCTGGAATACTATGACTTGTTCTAATAAACTCGATTCCAAATGTTCCCAACTTGATATTATCTCCTGGTTTAACTGTGTTTAATTTAGCATTTCTTATATTATGTTCCTTTAACTTATTTTCCACAAGTCCCAATGTTAGCCTAGTTCCATAAACTGGCACATTTATTTTCTTTAAAAAATAAGGTAATGACCCTATATGGTCCTCATGACCATGGGTTAATACTACCGCCTTTATTTTATCTCTGTTCTTTAATAGATAGGTTATATCTGGTATTACCACATCTATACCTAACATTTCATCCTCGGGGAATCCCATACCACAGTCTATTACCACTATCTCATCTTTATACTCAATAACAGTAATATTTTTTCCTACTTCATACAAACCCCCTAGAGGTATTATTTTTAGCTTATCAGATTTCTTTGACACCGTATCACTCTCCTTGAATTTTTTCCGAATCAGTTAAAATTTTAATAAATAACCACCGATATACGCTTATCAACATTATACTTTATTTTTTAAAAGTAATCAATAAAACATATAACAATTATCTTCTTAATACTTATTTTAACCATATCCTTATATAATAATTTACTTTATATAAATATAAGTAAATTGAAATATCCAAAAAAAATAAATCCCTAATGGGATTTATTTTACTATTATTATTACAAATTTAAGTCGTAAATATAAATTATGCCCATCTTTATTTGCATTTTTCACAATAACCAAAAAATTTTACATTATGATCTATTATCTTGAATTTTCCATCTTTTTCAATTGTCTCTTCTAAACTTTCAAGTAAATCCAACTGAACTTCAATTACCTTTCCACAACTAAGACATATAAGATGATGGTGTCTATGATCCTTTGAGTCTGAATTTAATTCGTATCTACTACATCCATCATTGAAATTTAATTTATAAATAATATCCAGTTCTTCGAATAATTGTAAAGTTCTATATACAGTAGCTAAACCAATCTCTGGAAATTTATCTTTTACTCTTTCATATATTTCTTCTGGACTTAAGTGGTCACCTTTATTTTCAAGTATTACATCTAATATAATTCTTCTTTGGGTAGTTAGTTTATATCCTTTTTCTTTAAGTTTAGTTTTCAATTGTTCAATAAACTTACTCATTATAACACCTACTTTAAAACTTTATATAATATAGTCTATACTTATAATCTAAAAAAGTCAATAAAATCCATATCTACACAGAAATTTCGCATCTAATTTCCAGTAAAAATTTTACTCATACAAAAAATGTTTATTATACACATTTTACTATTAATGGGTATCAAAAGACCGTTTGGCCCTAAAAAAGGATACACTTTCCCCCTC